>JBLNBI010000321.1:0-24707 GCA_050259815.1 Actinomycetota bacterium
CCATCCAGCTTTTGATGGTTCCGAAGGGATGCTCCACCGTCTGGCGCCGGATACGCATGCTCTCGGGCGCCTGATCCAGACGCCTCTGCATGGCATCGAGAACGGCTTCATGTTCCCAGCGGGTCATGGCACGTACATCTGCTTTAGCACTTTGCTAGAACAACTTGCCGCCGCATGCACGAATGAACGTACCCCCGATCTGACGTTGTCAGAGGAAGAAGCCGATGAACTTGCCGGCCGTTGCGGAAATGGCAAGAAGGCCGAGAATGTTGTGGCGCGGCGACGGAATTCGTTTGTCTAGGCTGACGTACCTGAGCTGAGAAGAACCAACCAACCGGTCTTCACGGTCGCGACTGCAGAAGCTTGCTTGCGGTACGCCAATGACATAGTGGGAAACTCCACGTGCGAAAATCTGCATTGAACTCAGAAGAACGCCTCCAGCGCCACGGTCACACGACGCTGGCCAGCGGTGAGCACCGCCGCATCGAGAACTTGATCGTCATCGGCGCCTCGGCAGGCGGTTATATGGCACTAGTGGAGATCATCAAGGATATTTCGGTTGATATGCCGGCCGCCATCGTGATCTTGCTACACAGGGCATTGGGCAGCCCCTCAATTCTCAAAGCGTCATTACAGGGGCATAGCCGCCTTCCCATCATTGATGTCGAAAGCGACGAGCCCTTGAAGCAAGGGGCCGTCTTCATTCCTCCGCCAGGCCGGTCGGTAAGGTTCAGTGATGGAAGGATCACGGTAGATTTCGATGTTCCGGAGCGGCCAACCGTCACCATCAATCAAACCTTCGCAGCGGCGGCACAGTGTTACGGTGAGCGCGTCATCGGCGTCATTTTGTCGGGGCTATTAAGAGACGGAACCGAAGGACTACGTGCGGTGCATGAAGCTGGCGGCCTGACCATGGTACAGAACCCCCAAGAAGCGGAGTACCCTGACATGCCTGCCAATGCCATGGCAAGTTTGCCTGTGACTTTTTGTTTGAACTTGGCGGATATCGGCCCCGCTCTCGAACTGCTGGTTCGCAGGACCTCTCGCTTTGAGACGGGCTTGGCCGTCGCCGTGCGTATGCTTCAGGAGCGCTCCGCCCTTCTCGTGAGGCTGAGCGAACAGTCTTGGCGGAACCCGGGGACTCGTGAGTTCCTAAAGAACGAACTGACCTCTTTGAAGCAAAACCTGGCAGCGGTCGAAGATCTCGTCAAAGCCTTCCTTGACGAGCACGCCGGATAAAAGATGCAAGTTGCTCTTCTGCATAGAGATACGCTAATCAATACGCATGCGGGTGCGATGCTCTGTACGACTGCTCCGCTCGATGGGAAGCAGAAGTCGGCCCGCGGCCAGGAGCTGTCCTTGCTTGGTCGTAAAATGCAGTCTTTCAAATGGCCGGTTTACCCTACCGAAGCCGTCCTTCAACCCGAATGGGACCCAAACAGTTGTTCAGGCATTCCGGCCTTCCCGGTCTGTAGAGGGGTTTGGTTCTCTGCTGATCTCAAGGATTCTCCCCCCACAGTAAAGTAGAACGTTGCTCCTTCGCCTAGCTTCCACGGAGCCTGAACCACCGTCGGCCCAGTGCGTCCAAAATTGGGAAGAGCTTAGCTTCCAAAGTTCGGGAGTTGAGGCCGTTTTCTCCAATGTGTCTCCTGTTAAGGCTGGTGGCATGGCTAATGTGCGACAGCTTTTTTCCCGCCTGCGCCAAGCCGCCGCCAGTGGGACGGCATTCCGGTCCGGCTACCCAAGGACAGAAAGAAGGCGGCTGGCTGAACGCCGCGCCCCTCTCCGAGCGCTCTATGACCATGAGACGCGTATCCGTTGTGCTGCTCAGGAAGTGGGCTTTGGTACCTATGAACTGGATTGCGTGAGCGGCCTGACTCATTGGTCTGCCGAGTTGAAGGGTATCGCCGGCCTTTCACATGAGGAAGGGGCATTGTCCCCGGCGCGGATGCTGGAACTTATCCACCCCGGTGACCGGGAGCGTGTCATGACCAAGCTCTTGGCCGCCCAGGACCCGGGCGGGGATGGCGAATTCAGCGACGAATACCGGTTGCTGCGGCCGGACGGCTCGGTTGCCTGGGTGAAGAACAAAGGCCGGACCTTCTTTTCCAGTGATGGCCAGACTAGACGTCCCCTGGGGGCGACGGGAGTCGTCATGGATATTACTGAACGCAAGCTCTTGGAGGCAGCCTTGATACTCCGCGAGAAGCATTTTGACGAGGCTGTGCGCGGAGCTGCCATCGGCATCTGGAACTGGGACCTGCGGACCGGAGACGTAGCCTTGTCGGATCGTTGCCGACAACTTTTGAGCTTCCCGCCCGGCGAACCGATCGACCAGGAACACTTCCTCGCCGCGCTGCATCCCGATGACCGAGAGCGTACTACCCACGCCCTGCAGCAGGCCTTGGAACAGCACGAGGAATTCAACATCGAGTACCGCATTACTTCCCCGGATGGGAGCCTGCACTGGATTCAAGCCATCGGAAGCGCGCTTTATGATGACAAGACCCATGCCGCTGTGACCATGAGCGGCATCGTCATCAATATCACCGATCGCAAGCGCAAGGAGGGAAAACTGCTGGATAGCAATGTGCAGTTGGCCAGTCGGGCGGAACAGGATCGGGCAGAGTTGGGAGAAGCCCAGGATGCCCTGGAAAGCATGAACCTGGAACTGCGGCAATTCGTCTATATCGCCGCCCATGACATGCAAACCCCGTTGCGCTCCATCAGCGGCTTTGCCCAGTTGCTGAAGCAGGAATACCACGGACGCGAGCTCGACGCCCAGGCGGAAATCTGGCTCGATCAACTGGTCGGTGCGGCCCAGCGCATGCATACTTTGATCCACGACCTGCTGACTTATTCCGGCGTGGCTTCCCGCGGACGGCCCTTTGAGACAACCGACATGAACCGGATCTTTGACGAGGTGGTTGCCTACGCCGAACCGGCCGTCCGGGAAAGTAGTGCCACCGTGACCCGGGACATCCTGCCGACCGTCATGGGCGACCCGATCCAGTTGGCGACGCTGCTTCAGAACCTGGTCGAAAACGGCCTCAAATACCGTGGCAGCGAACCGCCCCGAATCCACGCCTCTGCCCGGCGCGAAGGGGATGCATGGGCGTTCTCGGTGCAGGATAACGGGATCGGCATTGCCGAAAAGCACCACGAGCAGATTTTTGACATTTTCAAGCGGCTCCATACCCAGCAAGCCTATGCGGGGACCGGCATCGGCCTGGCCATTTGCCGCCGGATTGTGCAGCGGCATGGGGGGCGGATCTGGGTTGATTCCGAGTCAGGAATCGGCAGCAATTTTCAATTCAGCCTGCCTGCCGCCCATTGAAAGCTGCGGAGATCGCCGCAGCAGCTTACGGCAGCTGAAAAGGCTAACTTGCATCTGGGTCGCTACAGATAGACCTTTATCCCTGATTTCTTGTCTTAGCAATTTGGCCGGAAATCTAAGGGGTTTAATCCATGGCGCCCGTCTCAAGCGCTGACACCTTATCGCTCAGACGTCTGCTGGTCCTGGCCCGTGACCTGCTGCAGGTCCATGATCTAAAGTCGGTGCTGGAGTTAGTTGGGCCCGCCTTCCGAGAATTGTCGGCTCCAGATGACGCCTTGTTGCTGGTGATGCTGGGTGACGAGGAGTATGTCACCGCCTTCGACACGAGAGGCTTGCTCCAGCCTGCTGATCAGGAAAGTGTCTTGTACCAGCATGCCCGGCAGGCCCTGCTGAACGAGGTGCCGCTGGTCCTCCCTGCACTGAGCATCGACCAGGAGTTTCGCGGCGGCTCCTCCTATCGAACGGCCAGTCTACTGGCCATTCCCTTTCCTCCAGTTCGACCGATAGGCGTGCTGGCGGCGCTTTGGCTCCGCGATGGAAATCCGGATCTACTTGCCGCCCAGGCTTCCATCCTGCGGCATCTCAGCGAGCTGGCAGGAGCGGCCCTGGGCAATGTGGATTTCCAGCTGGCTCTTGAAGAGCAGGTCTCGGCCTGTACCGCGGAAGTACGAGCGGTGACCCGGGAGCATGCCGAGGAGCTTCAACGGCGGGACGACACTGACCGGGAAAAGGATCGCATTGCGGTTACCGACGTATTGACCGGGATGCTGAACCGGCGAGGGTTCTTCCTGCAAGCAGAACGGGCCTTCAAGGTGGCTTGCCGCCAGGGGACGGCAAGTGCTGTGATCTTTGCCGACATCGATAATTTGAAGACGGTGAACGACCAGCTCGGCCATGACATTGGTGACCACCTCATCCAGGCTGGGGCGCAGATACTCCGGAAGTCGTTTCGGGACAGCGATGTCGTGGCGCGGCTGGGTGGAGACGAATTTGCAGCGTTTGCCTTGAACGCGGGACAGCCGGAAGCGATCCTGGCCCGGGTCCAGGAAAACACCGATCTTTTTCACCGGCAGGCTTCGACGCCCTATAAAGTTTCTTTCAGCCTCGGCATCGTTCCGTGCGAACCGTCATCGGAACTGACCCTTGTTGATTACCTCTCGCTGGCTGACAAGAAGATGTACGAGCAAAAGAAAGGACGCCGCTAATTCCCGGCTGACATTGCACCGTCCATACCCGGCGAAGAAGTTTAGATGGCCGCTTTAACCGACCTGGCTTCTGACACCAGATTGAGGAAAGGGGCAGCTTTCGGGTCACTAAACGGCCATAGACATTCGGATTGTCATAAGGCCGGTTAGGGTCGAACCCGGGCATTGCTCCAAGACCGTGAGCAGACATTTACTGTCGGTCAGCGACAGCGCCGATGGTCAGTTGTAACCGGAACGCCGGTCAGCGGACAACAGCATCAGCAGGCTACCGAGTATAGGCTTCGTATCTAGTATCTATACGAAACCAAACCAGTTCGTATTTAGCCGATAGTGATATGAGGTACCGACCTTGCTCACACGACGGACAAATCCACCCTTGACCAAGTTGTTCAAGGTTCGCTTGACAGCTGGCGGCAGCAACCCGCACCCTTCGCCAATCGCCGCAAGCGTTATTACGCTACCGCCGGCAGGTAAGTTCCGAGCGAACCACCAAAGAACACGGTAGTCCGTCTTCGACATAGGCTTGGCCCAGAGGGCATCTTGGCCAGCAGGGCTGATCAATAGAGAACGCGGTTGTATCGCCAACGTGGCCCCCAACAATATTAACGATTTTGTTAATTTTAACAAAATCGTTAATATTGTTCTATTCGTTTGATTTGGAGGTCGTTTCGACACACTCCGCGAGCTCGCCACTTAGCCTTCTGTCCAGTACAAAGACTTCCTGAAAAATTCCTCGGCTCGTCTTCTTCAGCGAACTGAACACGGGTAATTCCGGGATCTCCGCCCAGGGGACATCGGCTTTTTGGGCCAGATCCAGATAGTCTTCAGAAAACGAAGGAACAAACAGGGCGCACTGCCGCCCCACCGCCCTCTGGATGGACTCCAGGATCTCCAAGCCTTCGGGATCGAGATCGCAAAAATGAGCCCAGGGCACTTCCGGGAGAAGCGCCAGGACCTGCTCGGCAGCCTTCACGTCGAATCCCGGGCTATAGACCAGCATCACATCATCGGGTCGCGGGCAGTCCACGAATGCCCCGAGGTTCTCTATCGTGATGACGAGGCGGGGTAACACGCCTGAAAAACGCGCGCCGGCCAGAAGCGTCCGCTGAGGTAGACCTACCTCGGTCAGTACGGCGGCCAAGTCGGACAGATTTAAGGTGGTATCCCCCACCGCCAAGCATAGTCCCTGGTTTGGCCGGATCCTGCTGACGGTGTCGTAGGTCAGAATCACCTGATTGCCCGGATCTCGCCATGCCAGTTTTTTGGGGCCGGAGCCAAAGAGCGCTGACCAGGTATGGTTGTTGATGAACCCGGAAACTTCGAACACGCCCCTTCGTAACGATGGCAGGTGGTGCAGCGCGGACGGATTTTCCGGATTGAGGCCAGCGCTCTCCAGCAACGCTTTGTCACCGCTGCGGGATGGCCACAATTCGTTTTGGCGGCTAGCAAGGTCCTCATGGGCATGAGGATTCAGTCTCCAGTTCTTGCCATTCCCCGACAACGAGACCCAGCCGGCCACGCCATAGCGGCGCAGCAGCGCTGCCGACCGCGTGGATTCTAGAATCTCTTTGCCTGCAAGCAGGCGCTCGATTAATGAAATCTCATAGGCGTCAGCCAACGTCATCCGGCAAATCCTCTTAACTCGCGAGGGATCACACATTCCTCCGGAACAAACGATCGGGCCATCATATACATCTTCGTTTGCTGCGCAGGCACCATTTCCGGGCCCGTGACAAATAACTGGACTGCATTTCTCTCGCAGAACTCGACAACCATTTTCTGGCCGCGCGGGTCGATACGGTTGATCTCGTCCATAACGAAGATCGGCGTTAACTGATCTGCCCGGTGATCGCCCCGAGCAGCCAGCGCTTTAAATAGCATGAGGACGATGGCGACGCCCGCCCCAATGGCCTCTCCCCCAGACAGGGAAAAGGCCGGAAACCAATCTTTCTGACTTTTTCGCTTGGCCTCTATCGACAAGTCAATGAAGCTTCGATAGTCCAGAATTTCAGTCCCGCTCAAGCGTACGCCTAACGCCTCCTTGAAATAGTTTGACAAGACCTCTTCCATGCTGCCAGCATCCTGCTTAAAAAGGCCATCGTCGTCCGCCACCTTTTGTAATACATCGATCATTCGTTCCTTGGGCGTCAGACTGATACGGATGCCCTCGACCTTCCCGAATCTCAGGTCACGCCCCATCTCGCTGAGCACATTGACTTGGCGCTTCTGCCAATTGATCTGGTTGTTGATCGACGCCGATATATTCTTGGCTTGAACTTTTACCTCGGCCTGCTTCCGTCCCAATTCAGCCAGGAGGCGATCACGGCGCGCCTCCATTTGATGAAGCAGCTCCTCGCCTTCGGTCTCCAGGAGGGTCGAGGGAACGTGGTCATGCAGCACAGCCATGAGCACGGGCCATATGGTCAGGCACTCTGTGGGCGAGTGCTGGTCGATCTCCAGGGCGAGGATGGGCTGGATTCGCTCAGGTGACTCATCGTCCAGGGCTCTCGTTAGCTCCGCATAGGACCTGCCCTGGCGCCCGACATACGTCGCGGGGTCGCTCAGATGTGGGTCCACTGGGATCGTCGCGAAAAAAGGATAGATCGCCAGGAAGCTACGGCAGCTACGGAGCTCGCGCGTTATTGCTCGCAAGGCTGTGAATAAGCCTTTCTTTCGGGCAGCCAGAGTAATCAGTGCCTCATCCGCACTCACGATCGCTGCGTCAGCCCGCGCCATGGAGACCCGAAGCGTTTCCCGCTGTCCGGCATAACGTGACAATTTGGAGGCCAAATCCTCATGCTCATCGTTAATGCTGTCCTCGGTCTCTTTTATCGCCGCATCACATTCATCCAAGAGGATCTTGGCGCTGTTCGCCTCAGCCGCCAAGGTGGCAAGGCTGTCACGATGGGTTAGGTAGTATTTAATTGCCGTCGAGTTTTCCAGGAGTACTGTCTGGCGCCCCATCAATTCGGTCTCCTGCGGGGCGTATTCGGTCTCTAGCGCTTTCTCCAGCCCAGCAATTTGCTCCTCCAGCGCAGCGGCCCGCTGCTGTCGCGCTTCGTATCCGAACGACGCTTTGTACGCCTCCGAAACCACGGTGAATCCGCCAAGGGAAGGTAGGGCATACCAGGCGCCATGTTTCTCCATGCCGCCAACTTCGGGGATTTGGGAACCCATCCAGAAACAATCGGGCAGTGACTCGCACGGTTCAACCGCTGCAAGAGCGCTTAGCGGAACACCGACGACCCCGTCGGTCAAGCCATGGAGCGCCGCTTCAAAGGCCAAGGCGTCGCCATCGCTGACATGGGCGAGCGCCTGACCCAACGTCTGCGCTTGGAGCCTGCCGGCCAGTTCAATGGACCGGCTGCTGCCGTCAGGACGTTGCAGGCACGCCAGATCCTCTTTCAGCCTTCGGATATCCTCGCCTATTCTGGCCTGGGTGGCCGCTAACGCCTTCAGGGCAACCTTCAGCGATGTTTCGAGATCATCATAGGTTTCGTAACGCCGTTTCTTTGCGGCGATTCCCCATTTTTCCTTCCCTATTAAGGCAAGGGAATAGCTTTCGGTAGCTTCCTTAGAGCTAGCTTCCGCCTCCAACCTCGCCGCTCTCTGGGAGGCCAGGGCACCCTCCAGCGCCTTTATTTTTCCTTTGCTCAGTTCCTTTGCCGATCTTTCGCCGTCGATAGCGGCAGCCAGCTCCTTTTGTTGCTGTTCATTGCTGGCCAGGGCAAATGTTTTTTTGGCTCTGGCAGCCAGGGCGCTCTGTCGCAAGGCTTCTAAGTCGCGCCAGTGATTCGAGAACCGGCTACGGACATAGGAAAGGGCATTGGCAACTAACGAGCGCCCTGTCACGTAGGCCGCCTGTATCAGACGGATTTGCCGTTTCGCGTCACTCAACGCCCGCTGGGTTCGCAGTACGTCCTCCGTGCATTCATGCAGGCGGCGAACGGTATCAGGAATATGCCTGGCTTCCGGGAGAATGTAGTGCTTCAAATTCTTGGCGACTTCCGGCGATATTCCGCCCAGAAACGACGTTTCGAGGAGCCGGGCATACAATTCACGGTCATCGTTGGCGTACATTGGCGTTGGCGATATGCCTGCATCGTGAAGCAGCTTGCCATAGTCGCCCACCCGATCGTAGGTATGACAGTCGAAGCCTTTTCTGGCCAAGTGGCGCTTCATCTCCGCGAGATCGGGCGTATAGACCTCATCGCCGTCTGGCACATTAAACACCTCGAAGAGATCAAAGCCCTCAGCCAAGCCTTCGATGGAGAAAGGGGTCAGGTCGACTCGATTCTGGCGAGTTTCAAAGTGAACGCCTGCAATTAAGCGCCTCTTGTCCCGCGCCGAGATGTCGAAAGCGACATAGGCATATCCCGTTTCAGGATCGATTCGTCCGAAGAGGGAATCCTGACGCTCCATCGATGGATCCTTGATGTCCGAAATCGGCCGAACGTTGAGAACCCGTCGGTCAGGCATCAGCGCATAAATGAGGGCCATCGCGAAGGTCGACTTGCCCGCTCCGTTCTCTCCCAAAAAGGCAATCAGCAAACGGTCCGTATCGAGCGGCATATACTGGACACCGCGCCATCCAGAGAAAACGACTCGCCTAATTCTCTCCATTTTCCTCTTCCTGGCATGTGGCGGTGTCAAAGGCGTCAAACCGAACACCGCGGCGAATTTCGAGCTCCCGACGTGCCGCCTCGGACGGTTCATTGTCGTGGCGTGCGATCTCCACAAACCTGTTGATCGCATCGGTCATGGACATGGACGCTTCGTTCTTGTCTAGAACAATGAAGTTCAACTGCGCCAAAGTCCGCAATGCGCGCCTAATCTCCTTCTGAATCCTTTCCTCGGAACCCACGCCCTTGGCCTGAGGCGCGTATATCTTCCCCAAGAGCGTCGTCGAAAACATTGCACCGATAGTCTTAAAAAGATGATCGATGGTGACCACGCCCTTAGTCTTGGTAATACTCGGGTCTCGCGCCATCAACGCCAGAACCTGTCCCAAATGCATACAGGATCGGGGGAGCGTTCGACAGGGAATCACGCTATTGTCATCCGTCTGGAGGTAAAAGAAGCCGTCAGGATGCTCGGTCAAGGTGCTGTGATATGAACGATAAAAGCCACTGAGCGCATCGAAGTTCTGTGCGATAAATTCGTATTCGGCAAAGTTGTTCGTCGTCACGTGGAAACCCGTTCGTAAGGCCGTATCAACTTCTGCGAAGTGCGGTTGCATATAGATGAGCATCATTTTTTCCCCACGATGAGTTCTTGGACTTCTGCCGGTCCGCAGACTTCTTGCCACTCCTTGAAAGCAATATTGGGACGTCCCTCTTCGACCATTCTTCCCATAATCCAAGGAGCAGCTCGGGCCAGGTCAGTCAATGACGTTCCCCGGGTAGCCTCATGTCTCAGAAGATGAGACAGTCGTGCCTCGCCCTGGGCTAGTGACACCATGAGCTGGCGATCAAGGCGGGTACGTAAGTCTTCGGCCGGCGCCTCGACCACTTCCATCACAAACGGCTGGCTGTTCCTGCGGCGAACTCGCCGGCTATCAACAGGGGGAGGTGCCTCGCCAAGGGTGAACGTTTTGGGCATGCTCGAAACGGACAACGACCACCACGGCTCCATGGGAAGCCCCCGTTTCAACGCGTCGGTAATACGCCGTTCACGGTCGACGCGGATGACGTTCCGTACGAACTGATGGACGAAGGCATGGTGTTCGACCCAGGACTTTTGCCGCAGCATGGTCCACTCGGTGATTTCCGCAATCTGGACCGCGACGTGCCCGGCATGCGCAACGACGCTCGGAGGACACTCCTTGCTGGCCTTGGCGTTCGACTCAATGTGTGCAATGAGGCCATAAGCGGTATTCGCCGCCTGGTGTACGACCTGATATAGGTCCGCGATGGTCCTAACCACTTGGTCCAGAACTTCCTCGCATTTTTCGATCGAGTCTTCGCTGGGACGCTCTAGCAGCTCAGGGATCAACTCGGTGATATCGGCGAAGGCCACATCCAGCAGCGCTTGATGCTCTTGCACATCCTTGAGCAAGGAAGACAGTACCCAGCGAATCTGACGTTCGATGTGTTTCCAGTCTTCTTCGAAGTCCGCGCGGCGACTTCTCTCGGCAACAACTGAGAGTTGCGCATTGAAGGCCTCAAGAATGGACATCAGCGACTCGGCCGAAAGCTCGCCCCGACTGGAATTCCATTCCGCCACGGACTCGCCGATACCCGTCAGTACGTATTCAGGATCATCAGCGCCAATCCGGTGGATATCCGACCGCACCAGGCAACCCGATACGGTGAGACGCTCCAGCACGGCACCATAGCGAAGCTCAAATCCCCCCGGCGGCCCAGCATTCGCGAGATCGTCCACCGATCGATAAACGCTGCGGATTTCGCTCTCGGCAAGGACGGCCACCGCCCCGTTTCGCTTCGCCAACCGAGCCCTCAGCATCACGACGAGAGCCAAGTCCCGCGGCACGAGCTCGAACTTCCTATTTTCACGAATGATTCGTGCCGCTGCGGCATATTCAGCGGCTCTCTCGTCAAAGCCAGGATCTCCGATGGTGGTAGGCTCCATATCCGGCGGGGACTCACATGGGAATAGTTTATATACGCATCAAGTGATGATGGCGATTATTACTCGAGTATAGTAACTAGGTCAATATAGTAATTATGCTAATATTGCCAGTATGAAAATTACCTCCAATCCCTTACGTGACCTAGCCTGGAGCACCCTTCGGCGCCTGGAATTCATCGAATCCCGGCTGTTCTGGGATGGCCGTGTTAACAGAAGCGATCTCATGGAGACCTTCGGTGTCTCGGTACCGCAGGCATCTCTTGATCTACGGCAATACATGGAGCGAGCTCCCGGGAACATGGACTATGACAAGCGTCGCAAACATTATTATGCAAACGACAAGTTTTACCCAATATTCATTTCGCCTTCGGCGGAGGACTACCTGGCCGGCCTACTTGCACCAGTAGGTCAGGGAGGGGGGCACCTATTTGGCGGGGCTTCCGGATTTCGGCCTCCGATTGATGCCGTCCCTATGCCGGAGAGAAGAGCGGACAACTTCATCCTTAGAGCCTTGCTAAAGGCCATAAGGGAAAAGCTCGCCCTAGAGATTCACTATCAATCACTAAGCTCACAGTACCCAGAGTGGCGCTGGATCGAGCCCCACGCACTCGCATCCGATGGCCAACGCTGGCACGTTCGCGCCTATTGTTGGAACCGGCAAACTTTCAGGGATTTTGTGATTGGAAGAATTACTGCAAGTCGCGACGAGCGTCCCGCGGCGATTGCAATGGAGATGGACGTGGATTGGCGAGAATGGGTTCGCATTGTGCTGGCCCCTGCTCCAGGACTACCAAACAATCAGCGCAAAATTATCGAGTACGACTTTGGGATGAAGGATGGAATGACCGAACTAATTGTCAGGCGCGCCTTGGCCTACTACGTTCAACAACGTTACGGAGAAGAGCGACAGGCTGGATCTCCCCAAGCTCGACAGGTCGTAATCATCGGCGTTACGCCGGCAGAGGAGCCTGCATAAGAATAACGTCGGCTGTCTACTCACGACCCAGTTGGCGGCTTGGCATCGTTAAGCATCCCGTGGCAGACGTCTCTGACAGCACCTATCTTAATTCTCCGATACCCTCGCCGCCAGTTCGAGCATCCTGTCGCCAATTGCCGAAACCACTTCGGTAATTCATTAATGTCCTTCAGCATCAGGTTGTACCTGACCGCTTTTGCTTCCCAGGCTTCTCGAATCCGCTCCTCTGGAACGGCGATCAGCCATAGGGCACATAGGAGCAAGTCGTGCCGTTCTCTTACCCGACAATGTTCGAAGGCAGTTCGGCCCAACTCGATATCCGCCATCTCCATGGCGAGCCGGTCCGCTATGAATTTCCGGAGACGACCAGCATTCTGGCGTGATCCCATGATGCGACAGAGTTGATGGAGAACCGCGAAAAACCCTACGTCAAACTGCTCTCGCCGCCCCCTCGGCATCTGCATGAATCCGAGAATCTCGTTGAACAGCCGTTGGACTTCCCCGCTCGGAAAATTCGGCTCCCCCCTCGCTGCCTCCCGGAAATCATGAGCACAGGCATGGCAACAGCAGATCGGCTTCGCCTTCTTCAGTTCAGCCCCGAAATCCCTCCGGTGAAAAACCACCGGCACTCCACAAGATGGACATGCGTCGTAGAGCATGACCTGGTGTGTCGGGCAGAACGTAAAAAGCGCTACCCGCCAAACTTTCCGGAAATAGGGCGCCTCGTCTTCTGCTAGGCACTGAGGACAGAACTGTTGGCCGTACCCCTCGCGGGTCATGGCATGCGTCCCTACCGGCAAGATCCAGCGCAACTGACCGCTACGCTGACGGCTGGGGTAAAGGACGGTTCGATAGGTGGTGAGCGTCGTGTGATAGGCGTCCCAGTAGTTGGTGCCCGTATGCTCGCAAATGGCTTTGAGCAGCCACTTCGGCGCCGAACGATCAATGTCTCGATTCCACGGTGAACGAGCATTGCCGAACAGCATCCAACAGAGGGTCTGAAGCTTGATGGCATTAGCCTCCGCTACCCGCACGATCCAGGACGACAGGATTTCATCGGGGAAAGGCTTTGGATGCGCTGGCCAAAGGCTACCCGACAACATGGCGGTCAGATCGCCTCAGGCTGCTTCCGCCGGTCGGATGGCGACACCCAGCCGATGGAATCCAATATCTGGCGATCGATGATTTCCTTGCCCGTTTTGATGGCGACTACCGCCGCCTCCACCAGCAGCCGGGAAATCTCGCCGATATAGCCCTCGCTCATCGCATAGATTCGATCCGCCAAGGCGGGATCGTCGAGAACCGACGGGTTCCGCAGCGGAATCATCCGCTCGAAAGTCATCAGCAGACGGATGAAGTCGTCGTCGTTTTTCCAGCGCGGAAGCGCCGCATGGTCGAACCGGTTGGCAAGCTGGGGATCGGTCTGGATGGCTCGGAAGGCATCCCGGGTTCCGACGGCCACGATGGGAATTTCCAGCTCGTTTCCCAGGAACTTGATCACATTGAGGAAAGCCCGTTGCCGGCTCAGATTGCCCGCTAGGACATGGTGGACCTCGTCGATGATCAGCAAGCGCAGCCCGACCTCGCGCATGAGCTTGATGGCCTGGAATTGCTTGCGATCCACCCGGTCGGCCGGCTTGTACGGAGCGAACAGCAAGTCCAGGATCGCGTTATAGAAGCGCCCCTCGTCTGGAACTGGCGGTGCCTGCACGAAGAGCACCGGCACCACGACGCTCTTCCCCTCCTTGTTGTCGTCGGGTGGATGGCGGAAGCAGAAACGCTTCACCAGCATCGTCTTCCCGTTGTTGGTGTTCCCCACGATGAGAAGATTCGGCATACGATGGGACTTGGGGTGTGCCAGCAGCGTCTCCAAGCGTTCGAGGATGCCGTTGGCGGCGTCGTAGCCGATCCATCGCGGCGAACGGATATAGGCGATCCGCTCCTCGTCCGTCCGCTCAAGGTAAGCGGCCGCCTTAGCTAGCAGGTGAGAAGGTCGTTCAGCCATCTTGTAAATCGTCCACATCGTCGAACGGCAGAAGATCGCGCCGACCTACCCGCTCGGTCACGGAGGGAGCGGTCGGGGGCGGCTCATGTCTTTCCACATGGGCCCGGGCATTCGCCAAGCCAAGCCGCCGACGCTCCGTATTGCGCCTTGCCTTCTTGGTAACCTTCTTGGCCTGCTCCTCGATCTCCCGCATCTTCTCGTAGGCATCGAAGATACGGGTCTCGTCCACGGGGATGTCTGGCCGCTCCTCGGTTGCCCGGCGCTCCGCTTCCTTCAGTTCCCAGATGCTGATCGCCGGATGCGAAGTGTTCCGGTAAGGGATGGGGTAGTACTCGCAGACCTCCGGGTCGTAGAACCAGATGACGCTGATGTCCCTCGGGTCGCGACGGCAAAGGAATTTGCGCTTCTGCCGAGGGTGATTCGGGTCGGGGGCATTGATCCAGCGCCTCAGCACATCGTGCTGGTACTCGACGTGATCCAAGACAATCCCATAGTGCTGGACCGTCCGAGTCTCGAAGGGCATCAAATCCAGCTTAAGACGCATCTCATCGGTAATTCGAGGCGGGATGCCGATACCTGGCGTTTTCTTGGTCCCGAGAATGCCTTCCTGCCACTTGGCGGTGGGTGGCATGCCGAGTTGGGAGTGGGGCCGCTGGTGATACACCTCGACGCACAGAATGGTGAACCACTTCTCGAACTCAGCCAGGCTCATCGCCGACTCGGCTTCCGAGTCGTACTCGCCCCGCTCATTGGGATTGGAAAACGTGGTGCCCGGCGCCCCGTGGATTTCCTCGTTCAGCGTACCCAGCAAGCGCTCGATGTGCGCGCCGTAATGGGGAGTGGCCACCGGCCGCCACTCCAGGTCGACGCCATAATCTTTGCAGGCGTCCTTGAGCATCTTGCCCCGAAATTCCTTGGCGTTGTCCGCGTGAATCGTCTGCGGCAGGCCCCAGCAAGGCCAAGGGGTTTCGATACCCAGCTTGGCCAGCCACTTGTCCTTCGGCAGAAAAGCATGGGCCAGGCAAAGGCCCAGAGACAGGTTCCCGGGAGGATCGAAGGAGATATAGAACCCGAGGACCATGCGCGAGAACACGTCGATCAGGAGGGTGAGCCAGGGCCTGCCGATGGGTAGCCGGTGGATATCGTCCACCAGGATCGCGTCCACGAGGGTATGGTCCACTTGCACCACCGCCAACGGAGAGTCGGCTCCGGGGAAGTGGCCTTTGGAGGGTGAATACGCGTCCCTCGCAGCCTTGTTGCCTTCCCGGGCTTTGGTCTTCTCGTAGGCGTCGAGCTTCTTGATACGACTTCGGATCGTATTGGGGTGCGGGGGCTTCAAGCCGAGTTTCTTGCAGAGAATGCCGACCTCCCGGATCACCTTCGCAGGCTTCTTCTTTTGCTTGGTCAGGTAATGGACCTTGATGGCGTCGGTCAGCACTTCCTCGACCCGCTGGGAAAGATGGACGCGCCCTTTGTCCTTGCGAGGGCGCCGGACGAAGACGGAGACGCGGCCGATCCGGTCGAACTCCTGGAGCCAGTGGTAGATGGTCGAAACCCCGACATCGTGCTTCTCCGCAATTTCCCGCACGATGGCCTTGGTCCGCCTCGGCATGGACAGGAGTGGCCTGATGATTTCGTACTTCCGGTGGGCCTCTTCCAGCTTGTCGGCCGAAATGGCCGCCAGATCGCCTTGCTTGGGGACAGGTTTCTCCGAAAACGGCGACAAATCCGCAATGGGTGCCTGAAGCACCTTTCCCGACTCCGGGTCGGAAAGCATCACGGTTTCGAAGTCGGCCGATTCCTGGCAGATCACATGGCGGCGGCCTCGGTAGAAAACCGCTGTGCCGTAGTCCAGACATAGGCGGGGCGTCAGATCCGTCATCGCCTGCTCCAGAGTTTGGACGACATGGACAATGGAGACAGGAGATCGGCTCCGATCTCAAACTTGACCACCAAGTGCCAGATGACAGGCAGCCACTCGGCCTGAATTAGCGGATCGGAAGCGATACGCTGGAGTAGATCGCCGATGGTGGTCTCCTTCAGCGTATCGATCAGCGCCAGGATATGCGCCGACCTCTCAGCCGGGATGGCACGGCGGCGGAAAGGCAACAGGAACTTGGCGGCCGCCAGTTCCGGCCCCCGTATCTCTACCTCGGTCATCAGGCGGAAACGCCAGCCGCGCTGCCGAGCGTACCGGATCGCCTGGCGAAACTTGGGGCGGAGTTCGGGCCAGAATTTCTTCAAATCGGATCGATATTTGACCTCGCAGAGCCATGGCTGTCGGCCGACGCCATCGTGGAAAGCGACCCAGACATCCGGGGTGTAACCGCGGTCCTCACCGGACTCGTCAACCCAAGTGATGGTCACTGGCTGCACCTCGAACCGGGCCACGTCTGGAGAAAACTCCAGCAGCCGGAGGAAATCCCGCTCCAGCGTGGATTCGAACTCCGCGTCGCCTACGGCCTTGGTAGCGGCGGAGACACCCGTGACGTTACGGTAGTTCTTCTTGATCTTCCGGACAGGCATGTGGGAGCGGTCCAAAACACCGATGTCATATCTTAAACCGTTCCCAGAATATGATTTAGGGGTATCATCGAGCGGGGTGACATTTGCCCACCATCGCGGCGAGCAGTCTCATTTATCGTTGGAACTCACATTTAAGGCTTCACCGGCCGTTCGACGGCGGGCAGCGTGAAATGGAACACGCTGCCCTGCCCCTCCGGCGCCGATTCCACCCAGATGCGCCCGCCGTGGCGCTCCACGACGCGATGGCAGATGGCAAGGCCGATGCCGGAGCCCGGATATTCCTGGTAGGTGTGCAGGCGCCGGAATATCTCGAAGATGCGCTCCCGGTGCTTCTCCGGGATACCGATGCCGTTGTCCTGCACTGACAACCGCCATCCCCCTTCCTGCTCCTCGGCGGACACGTGAATCCGGGGCGCCCCCGACCGGTTGTAGCGCAGGCCGTTCTCGATGAGGTTCTGCAGCACCTGGGCGATCTGGATGCGGTCCGCCGGGACCGTGGGCAGCTCATCCCGGGTCACCTGGGCACCGGCCTCCCGGATGGGCAGGGCCAGGGTGGCGGCCACTTCTTCGAATACTTGGTTCAGGTCCGTCACCTCCAGGGGACGGGCCTGGGAATCCAGGCGGGAATAGGCAAGCAGATCGGTAATCAGCATTTGCAGGCGCTTGGTGTTGTCCACCACCTGGTGGATGTAGAGATCGGCATTGGCGTCCAGTCGCCCCCCATAGTCCTTGAGGAGAAGTTGGGCGAAGCTGGCGATGGAGCGCAGGGGCGTCTGCATGTCGTGGGCGGCCACGTGGGCGAACTGCTGGAGGTCCAGGTTGCTCTTCAGGAGCGCCTCGTTGGCCTGCCCCAGCTCCGCCGTCCGTTGCTGAACCCGTTGCTCCAGGCTGGCGTTGAGGCGCAGAACCTCCCTTTCCGCCAGCCCGCGCTCCCACACCAGGGAAAGGAAGTAGCAGAGGGTCTGAAGGAAATCCGTCTCCTCCTGGTCGAATCCGCGGCGGCTCCGGCTGCCCATGGACAGGGTGCCGAGGACTTGGCCGTCCCGGTCGAAGAGGGGATGGCAGGTATAGGCATGGACTCCCATGCGCCGGATGAGCACCGCCCGGTCGTCCTGCTCGATAAGCGCCTCGTCCGCGCAGACAGGCTTGCCCGTGGCAGCGACCTCCCCGCAAAAGGCCTGCCCCGGCTCCAGACGCCGTATCTGTTCCTCGACATGGGTCGGAACGCCGCAACAGGCCACCAGGCGCAGTTCGCCGGACTCGGAATCCAGGCGGTAATTGAAGCCCAGCTCGGCATCCAGGTGGGCCCCGACCCGGGCAAACACCAAGCGGGCCAGGGCCGCCTCATCAAACCCCTCCAGGAGAATGCTGGATACCACCTCGAGCAGCAGGGACTGGCGTTCGGCATGGCGGGCCAGCTTCCGCTCCTGGCACTTGCGCTCCCGGGCGTCGATGCCGATGCCCAGGCTCTTCCTGTCCGAAATCTGGATATTCGCCCAGTCCCCCGGTATGCGGGTGCCGTCCTTGGCGGTGGTGACCCACTCCCGCCAGCCCGGGACCTGGGAACGCATGTAGTCGGCGGCGGCCTTGCGGTACTCCGGGTCCGGGTAGGCCTTGGCCATCAGGTCGCCCTCGTTGACGTCGGCCTCGCTCCAGCCCAGCACATCCTGGAAGGAGCGATTGATACGGAACAGGTTCAGATCGGGATCGTAGAAGCACAACATCACCGGGATGTTGTTGATCACCCGGGTCAGCAGCTCCCGCTCCCGGGCCACCGCTTCCTTGCTCTGCCGGAGCTCCTGCTCGATCGCCTTGCTCTTGGTGATATCCACCGCCGCGCAGGTCACGCCGATGATCCCGCCATCGGCATCCCGGAGGGGTTCGACGGTCAGATCGAACCAGAGGTCGGTGCCTTGGTAGCGGACCTGCACCTCCTGCCGCTCCCCCTGCCCGGTATCGACCACCCGCCCCTTGATGCAGGACAGTAGCCTGGCGTCCTCCTCCCGCTCGAAAATATCCCTGTCCAGCTTGCCGATCACGTCCTCCGCCCGATAGCCGAGGGCCGGGTTGTAGATCCAGGTATAGCGCAGGTCCCGATCCTGGTTGAACACCACCACCGGCGAATTCTTCAGGGCCACCTGGAAGCGCTCGGTGGTGAGACGCAAGATCTCGTCAGGACCTGGATTGGGCACGAAAGCCTTCACGGATGCCCCTCCAAAGCCCATTGGAGCGCAGCAATCCACCGGGGTTCGGCCCACCGGAGCAAGGAACGAATGCCGCCGGGAAGAATCTATCCACCAGAGTTAGCGACAGCAGAACAAGAGCAACGGAAAGAGGAGATGGCAATGCTCAAGTGGATCAACGTTCTCTGGCAATCCTTCATGACCGCGGCCCTCGGCGAGCTGGTCTTCTTCGTGGTCATCGATCCCCAGGAGCTGTATTTCATGGGCGAGCCCGTGTACTGGAGCCCGATGGCCGTCTATTCGGTGGGATTCCTGATGTTCTGGGCCCTCACAGCCCTGAGCGCCGCCCTCACCCTCTTCATGCAGAAGCCGGCGGAGGAGGTCAACCATCGTCCGGCATCCCATCCGGGCCCGGGCCGGCACTTCCCTTCCACCTGATTCTCCGCGTCCCGGCCCCAGGGCTTTCCTACCGGCTCGGGCGGACCTTTTTCCGGACAACATACAGGCAAGCCTTGATGGCGGCATAGGCCATCCGGGACGATACTGCCCCCCGTAGCGGCCGGATAGCGGCCCCGGACCACCCCGGACATGGAGGATAGAGATGCATCGGTGCCAGGCCGCCGCCGGCCAATTTCCCCTGACCTCCGCCCCATGGCTGCCCGCCGCTTCCTTGCTGCCGCGCTCGTCTTCCTGAGCACCTGCGGCGCCGGCATCTCTTCCATCGCCCCGGGGCCGGCCCGGGAACCCCGGGGGAGCCTGGTCATCGTCGGCGGCGGCGCCGAAGCGCCGGGCGTCATGCCCCGCTTCGTGGAACTGGCCGGCGGCCAGGGCAAGGCCCGCATCGCCGTGCTGCCCATGGCCAGCAACCTGACCACGGGCAGGGGCGCGGAAACCGCCGCCCGCCTGGAAAACCTGGGGGCCGAGACGCGAATCTTCGACCTCACCCGGGAAGAGGCCGAATCCGACGACGTCGCCCGGCAGCTCCACGAATTCACCGGTTTCTGGTTTTCCGGAGGGGACCAGACCCGGCTCGCCTCCGTCCTCCTGGCCACCCCTGCGCTGGCCACCATCCGCCAGCGCTACCTGGACGGGGCCGTGGTGGGCGGCACCTCGGCGGGCGCCGCCGTCATGTCCAATGCCATGATCACCGGCAAGCGCAAGATTGCGGAGCCCACCGACGACGAGGGCAGCGGCTTCCCTCCCGTCGCCCGCCATTCCTTCGAGATCGCATCCGGCCTCGGCTTCCTGCCGGGGACCATCGTGGACCAGCACTTCCAGCGCCGGGCCCGGCAGAACCGGCTGCTCAGCGCGGTCCTGGAGAACCCGGAACTGGTGGGCGTGGGCATCGACGAATCCACCGCCGTCCTGGTCCGCCCCGACGGCAAGTGGGAAGTCATGGGCCAGAGCAGCGTCCAGGTCATCGACGCCCGCCGGGCCCGGATCACCTCGCCGGACGCGCCGGTGCTGGGCTCCGCCAACGTCACCATGCACCTGCTGCCGCCCCGCAGCGTCTACGATCCGAATAGCGGCCAGACCATCCTCCCTGCCGGTTGAGCTTCCGGCCAGGGCTGTAGCGGCCTACAATGAAGACAGCTTCCATACGGCATATTGAATTTGCATGAACAAGCTGTTTTCCGCCCTTCTGTTCCTGGCCGCTTGCCTTATCTCCAACCCAGCGACCGCCATGCTGCAAGACCGCCTCCTCTACCACCCCGCCACGGCCGGATTGGCGGACGTCACGAGCGGCGGGCTCAAGGCCTGGCCTTCGGCCGCCGAATTCCGGGGGCTCCTGGCCTTCGGCCGCCGAATTCCGGGGGCTCCTGGCCGAGCCCCCCGGTCGCGCCAGGGGCACGGTGGTCGTCTTTCACGGCAACGCCGGCCATGCCGGCCACCGCGGCTATTACGCCGAGGCCCTGGTTCCCCTGGGTTTCCGGGTGATCCTGGCGGAGTATCCGGCCTACGGCCCCCGGGATGGGAAGCTGGGAGAGAAATCCTTCGTCGACGATGCCGAAGGCACCGTCGCCCTCGCCGCCCAGCGCTACGGCGCTCCGCTCCTGGTGGCCGGCGAGTCCCTGGGCGCAGCGGTGGCGGCCCAGGCCGCAGTCCGCCGGCAGGACAAGGTGGCTGGACTCCTCCTCATCACCCCCTGGGACAAGCTGCAGAATGTCGCCTCCTTCCACTACCCCTGGCTGCCCGTGAGCTGGCTTCTGGACGATCCCTACGACACCGAAGCCCACCTCGCCGGCTTCCGGAAGCCGGTCCTGGTGCTGCTGGCCGAGAAGGACAGCGTGATCCCGCCCCGCTTCGGCAAGGCCCTCCACGACAGCCTCGCCGGCCTCAAACGCCTTACCGTGGTCCCCAAGGCCGACCACAACGACTGGCTGGATTTCGTGGACGACGCCTGGTGGCGCCGCGCCACCGACTACCTCCTCGGCAAGCCCGATTAGGGATTGGGAATGCGCTCGTACTCGGCGATGACCTGGGCGCCGAAAAGCAGCAGGATGGCCCCCGTCTCCAGGCTGAGCAGCACGACGATGGCGGTGGTCAGGGAGCCATAGACCACGCTCGCCTGGGAGAGGGTAGCGAAGTACCAGACCAGGGCATGGCGGACGATTTCCCAGAGCAGGGCGGAGGTCACCCCGCCGATCAGGGCGTGACGGGGCGACAACCTCCCCACCGGCATGACGTAGTACACCGAGGAGACCGCCAGGATTTCCCCGACCAGTCCCAACAGGTAGAGAAGCAGACCGGACAGCCCCCCCAGGGACCAGCTGTGCCCCAGGATTTCGATGCTCTCCTGCCCGATGGCCTGGAAGGCGCTGGCCGCCAGGGTGATGAAGAGCAGCCCCACCCCAAGGACCAGGATGTAGCAGTAGGGCAACAGGGCCGAAACCAGGAAATGGCGTTTGTGAATGGCCAGGCGGTGGTAAAAAATCACCGACATGGCGTTGTCGAGCACCGCGAACCCCAGGGAGCTGAAAAAAAGCATGGTCAGCCCCAGCACTCCCCCAATCACCCCCCGGTTCTCCAGGAAATTGGCCAATTCGGCGACGATGGCCCTGGACTGGCTCGGCACCAACCACTCCAGGTAGCGCCCCAGGGTCTGGAGCAGTTCGGCCTGGTCCACCAGATGGGACAGGGCGATGACGAAGAGGATGAGCAGGGGAACGATGGACAGCAGGGCGTAGTAGGCCACGGCCCCGGCCAGGAGGAGCCCCTGGTTGGCACGGAAAGACCTGAACGTCCGGAGGATGAATTCCCCCGGATGGGTGAGGACGAACAGGGCCTGCGGGCTGAGAATGCGCATTCGGACGTCGCGGTTGTTTGCCCGTAAGACAATGCCCGGACGGAAGCGTCCGGGCATGCCGCGTCGTTACATCAGGTTCATCTTCTTCGCCGCTTCCCGCAATTCTGGACGGAAGTCCGGGTGGGCGATGGCGATGAGGGCCTCGGCCCGCTGCTTGGCGCTCTTGCCCCGCAGTTGGGCGACACCGTGCTCGGTGACCACGTAGTTGATGTCGTTCTTGCTGGTGGTCACGTGGGTGCCCGGGGTCAGGGTCGGCACGATGCGGGAGATGGTGTTCTCCTTGGCGGTGGAGGGCAGGACGATGAAGGCCTTGCCCCCCTTGGAGCGGTTGGCCGCCCGCACGAAGTCCGCCTGGCCGCCGGTGCCCGAGTAGGGAGTAAAGCCCAGGCTCTCGGAGCCGCACTGGCCGATCAGGTCCACCTGCATGGTGGCGTTGATGGCGATCAGGTTGTCGTTCTGGCCGGCCAGGAAGGGATCGTTGGTGAAATCCACCGGATGCATTTCCAGGGCCGGGTTGCGGTGCATGAACTGGTACAGCTTCTTGGACCCCAGGGCGAAGGTAGCCAGCATCTTGCCCTGGTGGTAGTTCTTCTTGCGGTTGGTGACGGCGCCGGCCTCCACCAGGGTCATGATGCCGTCCCCCACCATTTCGGTATGGATGCCCAGGTCGTGCTTGTGGGTGAGCTGCATGACCACCGCGTCCGGAATGCCGCCGTAGCCGATCTGGAGCGTCGCTCCGTCGGGGATCATGTCGGCCACGTACTTGCCGATGGCCTCCTGGACCGGGCCGATCTTGGGCAGGCCCACTTCCAGCACCGGCTCCTCGCTCTCCACCAGGGCGCTGACCTGGGAGATATGGATATGGCAGTTGCCGTTGGCGAAGGGCACGTTGGGATTCACTTCCAGGACCACTGCCCGGGCCTTGCGGATGGCGGCCATGGTGTAGTCGGCGGCAAGGCTGAGGGAGAAGTAGCCGTGCTCGTCCATGGGGGAAACCATGGCAAAGACCACGTCGGCGGGGAGCAGGCCCCGATCGATGAGCATGGGCAGCTCGGAGAAGTAGGCGGGGACGAAGTCGATCCAACCCTCCTGGCCGCCGGCCCGGGAGGCGCCGCCGAAGAAGTACGCCAGGTGGCGAACGTGTTCGGCGGTTTCCGGATCGAAATAGCCGTATTTCCTCAGAGGCAGGATCTGGGCGACCTGGACACCGCGGAAATCGCGGCGCTGCTCGGACAGGGCGGTCAGCAGGGTGGGCGGCTCACCCACGCCGGTCGGGACGACGATCATGTCGCCGTTTTTCACCTGCCGGACGGCATCCGCCGCATTCATCCTTTTCTGCTGATAAAGGGCCTGCACAGACATGGATATCTCCTAATGTTTTGGTTATGTGCGCATTTCCATACGGAACCGAATGGAAATGATGGAGAAGGATACCTGAAACGGCACTGATCCATGTCAAGTGGAAGGTTTTTTCCTCACCCCGTGTATCACATCGGCGGAAATGCGCCGGATGTCCTATCCTTCATCCATAACGGATTTTTTCCAAGGAGAACCCCATGACCACCATCCGCCTGCTGACAGCCCTCCTCTTCGCTGCCCTTTTCCAGATTGCCCAGGCCGCCGGCCTGGCGGACGTTTCCAATAGCGAAGCCTCTTCGGGTCTCAAGGAGGCACTCGCCAAGGGCGCCGACTTCGCCGTTTCGAACCTGGGCAAGGACAACGGCTTCCTGGGCAATCCGAAGGTGAAGATTCCCCTGCCGGAATCCCTGCACACCGCCGAGAAGGCCATGCGGGCCGTCGGCATGGGCAAGCAGGCCGATGAGCTGGTCGTCACCATGAACCACGCCGCCGAGCAGGCGGTGGCCCAGGCCAAGCCCGTCCTCATGGATTCCATCAAGAAGATGACCCTCCAGGACGCCAAGAACATCCTCACCGGCGGCGACGATGCGGTGACCCAGTATTTCCGCCGCACCTCCTCGGAGCAACTGACCCAGAAGTTCATGCCCATCGTCAAGGCTTCCACCAAGAAGGTGCAGTTGGCCGACAAGTACAACAAGTTCGCCGGCAAGGCCGCCAATTTCGGCCTCGTTTCCAAGGAAGACGCCGACCTGGACACCTACGTCACCCACAAGGCCATGGACGGTCTCTTCCTGATGATCGCCGAGGAGGAGAAGAACATCCGCCAGAACCCCGTGGCCGCCGGCAGCGCCCTCCTGAAGAAGGTCTTCGGCGCCCTCTAAAGTGTTCACGGCAGCAGGCCGTGAACAAGGCCAGGAGGAAGAATATGAAGCTCGACCGCCTGACCTCGACCAGCCTGCTGCCCCGGGTTGAATCCGCCACGGCCTACCGCCCGGCCGCCCCACGGGACACCGTCGCCCCGGTCGATGCCGCCTCCGACGCCACCGCCGACCGCCGGCATTCCCAGGAAGCGCCGGAGCGGCGGGGCGGCGAGGCCGCCGATTCCCGCGAATACCGGGAACGCATGCGCCGCAACGCCCGGCGGCTGATCCAGCTCATGGCCCGCCTCGGCAACGGCGCCTACAAGCTCATCCGTACCGACCGCCTGCCCCCCAACCG
>JBLNBI010000322.1:0-18642 GCA_050259815.1 Actinomycetota bacterium
GTAGAAACGCGCGCCCTCGGCGATATCCGCCCACAGGGCATGGGGCTTCTGCCGGACCTCGTTCCAGCCCATGTGGGGCACCTTGAGGCGCTGGCCGTCGGCACCGACCATGCGATCCTCAGGGAAGCGGCGCACATCGCCGGCGAAGACGCCGAGGCCGGGCACATTGCCCTCCTCGCTATGTTCGAAAAGCATTTGTAGGCCGATGCAGATGCCCAGGAAAGGCTTCTCCGCGGCGGCAGCCAGCACGGCGGGCCGCAGGCCGCGAGCATCCAGCTCCCGCATGCAGTCGGGCATGGCGCCCTGGCCGGGGAAAACCACCCGCTCGGCAGCGGCCACCACGGCCGGATCGGCGGTCACCACCACCGGCTTGCCGCCGGCCACGTGCTCGATGGCCTTGGACACGGAGCGCAGGTTGCCCATGCCGTAGTCGATGACGGCGATGGCCATTACAGCGTTCCCTTGGTGGACGGCATGGCGCCGGCCATGCGCGGATCGGGCGTCGCCGCCATGCGCAGGGCCCGACCGAAGGCCTTGAACGCGGTCTCGGCCTGGTGGTGGGCATTGACGCCGCGCAGGTTGTCGATGTGCAGGGTCATGCCGGCATGGTTCACCAGGCCCTGGAAGAATTCCCGCACCAGGTCCACATCAAATTGGCCGATCCAGGCCCGGGTGAATTCCACGTTGAACTCCAGGCCCGGCCGGCCGGAGAGGTCGATGACCACCCGAGAAAGGGCCTCGTCCAGGGGCACGTAGGAATGGCCGTAGCGGGTCAGCCCCTTCTTGTCGCCCCAGGCGGCAGCCAGGGCCTGGCCGAGGGTGATGCCGATATCCTCCACCGTGTGGTGGGCATCGATGTGCAGGTCCCCCTTGGCCTCCACCTCCAGATCGACAAGGCCGTGGCGGGCGATCTGATCCAGCATGTGATCCAGGAAGGGCACGCCGGTGGCGAACTTGCCCCGGCCGCTGCCGTCGAGGTCGAGACGCACGGTGATCTGCGTCTCCAGGGTATTTCGGGTGATTTCTGCTTGCCGCATGGTGCCTACGGATTGTCGTGATGGCCGGATGATACCACCGCCCGAGACCCCGTTCATCGGAAGAGGTTCCACGCCGGCCGCAAACCCGTTCCTCCTGGCATAAAGAGGAGTAGTATGGGGGCAGATCGGAGACTCCATGCCATCTGCCGCCAGATTCCGCACCCTCGCCCTCGGCCTGCTGATTGTGGCCGGGGCCAGTATCGGCATCTACTGGCATCGCCTCCTCACTTCGACCGCCGAACTCCGGACAAGCGTCCTTGCCCAGCACTCGGTTTCGGCATCCCGATTGGCTTCGGCGGCCGCGACCCAGACCGAGGCACTGGTCCGCAACCTGGACTCGGTGCTGATCCACTTGCGGGCCGACTACCTGGCCCACCCCCAGGAATTCAATGCGTCCCTCCGGGCAGTTATCGAAGGGCTGCCCGATGCGGCGGTCCCCCAGATTGGCGTAATCGACGCCGAGGGCTTCCTGGTCGCCTCGACCCTGGGCGCCCCGGCCAGGATATTCCTGGGTGACCGGGAGCATTTCCAGGCCCACGCCGCCGGGGCCAGCGACCGGCTGTTCATCAGCTCACCGGTCCTGGGCCGCCGTTCGGGCACCTGGAGCATCCAGCTTTCCCGCCGCATCGAGGACAAAGGCAAATTCCGGGGCGTCATCGTCGCCTCCATCTCGCCGGAGTACATCGCCGATCAACTGGCCAAGTTCGAGTTGGGCGCCAACGACACCATCGCCCTATTCCGCCAGGACGGGATCTATCTCAGCCGCTACCCAAAGCTCCAGGACTACATGGGCAAGTCGGTGACCCCGGAGCGCCCCTTTCTCGGCCCAGTCGCCCCGGACCATGGTGTCCTCCGCGCCACCGCCACCCACGAGCCTGTACAGCGGATTTTTGCTTGGCGAAGACTCGAGAACCTTCCCCTTGTTGCGGTCGCCGGTTTGGCGGAGGCCGACTACATCGCCCCGGTGGAAGCCGAAATTCATCGCAACCTGGTGCGTGGCGGCCTGGGCACCGGCCTGGCCGCCCTGCTCGCTGGCGTCATCGCCCTGCTGCTGTTGCGGATGGGCCGCCAGCAGAACGACCTCATGGCGGCCGCCAACCTGTACCGCAGCCTCTTCGAGATGAACACCTCGGTGAAGATCCTGGTGGATCCGGCCGATGGCCACATCGTGGACGCGAACCCTGCCGCCTGCGTCTTCTACGGCTACGATCGGGAGCAACTGCTCAAGCTCAATATCGACGACATCAACGCCCTTTCCCCTACCGACCAGGCCGCAGAGATTACCCGGGCCGTGGAAGAGCACCGGAGCTACCTCAACCTCCGACACCGACTTGCCTCCGGAGATATCCGCCAGGTTGAGGTTTACACCGGCCCGGTCTCCATCGAGGGCAAGACCCTGCTCCACTCGATCATCCACGACGTCACTGACCGCCGCCAACTGGAGCAGCGGGTCCAGGCCAGCGAAGCCCTGTTCCGCACCCTCTTCGAAATCTTGCCCGAGGGCATCCTGCTGGTCGGGCCCGATGGAGTCATCAACGCCGCCAACGATGCCGCCTCCACCATCCTCGATGTGGAGCAGGACACCCTCAACGACCGCCCCTACCGGCTGTTCTACCCCGACGGCCGCCAGGTTCCGGCAGAGGACTATCCCAGCCGCCGCTGCGTCCGGGACAACCTCACCCTCAGTCAAGCCCTGTACGCCGTCGAGCAGGAGGGTGCCCGGCGCTGGGTCACGGTAAGCTCCCGGCCCATGCCCGACAGCCCGGCCGGAGAGCCGATGGGCGTAGCCATCTCCATCACCGACGTCACCCGGGTCATGGAATTGGAGGAATCCCTGCGGGTCAGCCAGTCCGTCTTCCTGACCACCACCGAAGGCATCCTGGTCACCGATGCCAACACGGTGATCACCAGCGTCAATCCGGCCTTCACCACTATTACCGGCTATCCGGCGGCGGAGGTGGTTGGCAAAACGCCCCGCATCCTGAAATCAGGGCAGCACGGCCCGGGATTCTATCGGGAGATGTATGACACCCTTTCCAAGCTGGGGCACTGGGAGGGTGAAATCAACAACCGTCGCCGGGATGGCTCCCTCTACGTCGAATGGCTGAAGATCAACGCCGTCAAGGACGACGACGGCCGCGTCACCCGCTACGTGGCTCTGCTGTCCGACATCACCGCCAAGAAGCGGCAGCAGGAGGAGCTCTGGCACCAGGCCAACTACGACGCCCTCACCGACCTGCCCAACCGTATCCTTTTCCAGGATCGTCTCCAGCAGGCCACTGCCCAGGCTATCCGCCACCAGTGCCGGGTGGCAGTGATGTTCATCGACCTGGATCGCTTCAAGGGGGTCAATGACAAGCACGGCCACCTGGCTGGGGACGAGCTATTGCGGCAGGCAGCCGTCCGCATTTCCAATTGCATCCGGGACGAGGACACGGTCGCCCGGGTGGGTGGCGACGAATTCCTGGTCCTCCTCCCCAATGTCCCGACCCTGGAGGTAGCCTGCGGCGTGGCGGAGAAGATCCTCAATGTCCTCAACCAACCCTTCGCCCTTTCCGCCGCCATCGCCAACATCGGGGCCAGCATCGGCATCGCCGTCTTCCCGGACCAGGCCACCACGGTGGAGGAGTTGCTTGCCTTTGCCGACTCGGCCATGTACGAGGC
Organism: Actinomycetota bacterium; assembly: GCA_050259815.1. GTDB lineage: Bacteria > Pseudomonadota > Gammaproteobacteria > Burkholderiales > Rhodocyclaceae > JAGTRP01. Next base: position 3,702 of record JBLNBI010000322.1, read on the forward strand.
CAAGACCGCCGGCCGGGGCACCATCCGCAGCTGCCAGTGCCAGCCGGATGAGGCCGCCGGGCGTGATAGAATCTCCGGTCAATCCCGCCTGCCGTAGAACCCCATGAGCAAATTCTGGAGCGCCGTCGTCCACGGCCTGACGCCCTATGTGCCCGGCGAGCAGCCCAAGCTCGCCAACCTGGTCAAACTCAACACCAACGAGAACCCCTACCCGCCCTCACCCCGGGTACTGGCGGCCATCCAGGCCGAACTGGGCCAAGACGGCGCCCGGCTGCGCCTCTACCCCGATCCCAACGCCGACCTCCTGAAGGCGGCGGTTGCCCGGGAATTCGGCGTCGACGCCAAGCAGGTGTTCGTCGGCAACGGTTCCGACGAAGTGTTGGCCCACATTTTCATGGCGCTTCTCAAGCACGAGCGGCCCATCCTCTTCCCGGACATCACCTACAGTTTCTACCCGGTCTATTGCGGGCTCTACGGCATCGAATACCGGACCGTGCCCCTAGCCGAGGATTTCTCCCTGCGGGTCGAGGACTACGCCCAGCCCAACGGAGGCATCATTTTCCCGAACCCGAACGCCCCCACCGGCCGGCCGGTGTCCCTGGGGGAAATCGAGAAATTGCTGGAAGCGAACCGGGATTCGGTGGTGGTGATCGACGAAGCCTACGTGGATTTCGGCGGTCAAACCGCCATCTCCCTGGTGAATCGCTTCCCCAATCTGGTGGTGATCCATACCTTCTCCAAGTCCCGTTCCCTGGCCGGCCTGCGGGTCGGCTTCGCGGTTGCCCAGGCGGAACTGATCGAAGCCCTGGAGCGGGTGAAGAACAGCTTCAACTCCTACCCCCTGGACCGGCTGGCCATCGTCGGCGCCGTGGCCGCCCTGGAGGACCGGGAGTATTTCGAGCAGACCCGCCAGGCGGTCATCGCCACCCGCACCAAGCTGACGGCCGAACTGGAACAGCTGGGCTTCGACGTCCTGCCCTCCACCGCCAATTTCATCTTCGCCCGCCACCCGCAACGGGATGGGGCGGAGCTGGCTACCCAACTGCGGGAACGGTCCATCATCGTCCGCCACTTCAAGCTCCCCCGCATCGACCAGTTCCTGCGCATCTCCGTCGGCACCGACGGCGAATGCGCAGCCTTGACCTCTGCCCTGCGGGAAATCCTGGCCTGAGACCATGAGCAAGAAAACCATCGTCTGGAAGCGGCCGGATGGCTCGACGGTCGCCTGCACCGAGAAGATCAAGGTCCTGCAGCAGAACCTGGATGAACTGCGGCAGATGGCCCAGGACGCCTTCGAGGACGCCCTCCTGATGGAGTGCGACGAAAGCCAGATCCGGGCCGTCTTCCAGGAACTGGTGGAGTCCCTGGAAAACCCCTACAAGCAGGACTAGACGAGGCCGACAGCCCCGACGGCCGCCCCCAGGGCGATGTACCAGAGTGGATGAAGCTTGGTCTTGAGGTTGAGGGCAATGGTGGCTGCCATCACGACAGCCCCCGCCCAGCCCACATTGGCGGAACGGGCAATCAGGGTGGCCCCGGAGAACACCAGCCCCACCGCCAGGGGCGCCACTCCCAGTTGCACCGCCTGCTGCCACTTGGCGCCCCGGAAGCGCTCCCAGTGGCGGAACAGGAAGTAGATGACGATGCTCATGGGCAGGCACATGGCAAGGGTCGTCGCCAAGGCGCCGGCCAGCCCCGCCACCTCCCAGCCGATCAGGGTCACCACCAGGCCGTTGGGCCCCGGCGCCGCCTGGGCGATGGCGTAGAGATGGATGAAGGTGGTCTCGTCCAGCCAGTGCTTTTCTTCCACCACCACCCGCTGCATTTCCGGCAACAGGGCGGTGGCGCCGCCGAAGGCAACGAAGAAAAGCAGCGTGAATTGCAGGAAAAGGTCAGCGAGGAGCGGCATCTTGCAGGCGCCACCAAGCGATCCCAGCGGACAGGACCAGCAGCCCCACCATCACCGCCGGCATGGGCCAGCGCAGGATGGCGATGGCCACGAAGACCAGGACGGAGAAAGGCAGGAGAAAGCGCTTTTCCTTGACCGCCATGCCCATGCGGATGGCAGTGGCGAACAGGAGGCCGCACCCTACGGCCGCAATACCCCGCAACATGCCCTGGACGACCGGAAGGCTGCCGAAATGGTCGTACAGGAGCGCCAACCCGAGGGCGATGACGATGGGCCCGGCCAGGAGGCCCGCCACGGCGGCAATCGACCCCATAACACCCCGGTAACGAGCCCCCACCACCACGGACAGGTTGATGACGTTGGGCCCGGGCAGGAACTGGCAAAGGCCGAGAAGAGTGTTGAACTCCTCAGCCGTCAGCCAGCCCCGTTCCTCCACCAGGAGGCGCCGGGCGAAGGGCAATACGCCGCCGAATCCCGACAGCCCGATATTGGAAAAACCGAGAAACAGCGCCTTCAGGCCGATGGACTGAGCTTCAGGCGCTGCGTCCCGGTGCATCAGTCTTCCAACCGGAATTCCGCCGACTTGGCGTGGGCCGGCAGTCCTTCCCCATGGGCCAGGGTGGAAGCGATGCGGCCCAGGGTCTGGGCCCCGGCCTTGGAGACCTTGATGAGGCTGGTGCGTTTCTGGAAGTCGTAGACCCCCAGGGGCGAGGAGAACCGGGCGCTGCCGGAGGTCGGCAGGACGTGGTTCGGCCCGGCGCAGTAGTCGCCCAGGGACTCGGAGGTGTAGTGGCCGATGAAGATGGCGCCGGCGTGGTGGATTTTCTCCACCCAGGGGTCCGGATCGGCCAGGGACAGCTCCAGGTGCTCCGGCGCCACCCGGTTGGCGATGGCGCAGGCTTCCTCCAGGTCGCGGACCTTGATGAAAGCGCCCCGGTTGGTGAGGGATTCCCGGATCACGGCCTGGCGCGGCATGGTGGGCAGCAGCTTCTCGATGCTGGCCTGGACCCGGTCGATGAAGGCCGCGTCGGTGCAGATGAGGATGGACTGGGCCAGCTCGTCGTGCTCCGCCTGGGAGAAGAGGTCCATGGCGACCCAGTCGGGGTCGCTGGTGCCGTCAGCCACCACCAGAATTTCTGAGGGACCGGCCACCATGTCGATGCCGACGATGCCGAACACCCGGCGCTTGGCGCAGGCCACGTAGGCGTTGCCGGGACCGACGATCTTGTCCACCTGAGGCACGGTAGCGGTGCCGAAGGCGAGGGCCGCCACCGCCTGGGCGCCGCCCATGGTGAAGACCCGGTCCACGCCCGCCAGACAGGCGGCGGCCAGGACCAGGGCGTTCTTTTCGCCGCCCGGGGTCGGCACCACCATGACCAGCTCCTTCACGCCGGCCACCTTGGCGGGGATGGCGTTCATCAGGACGGAAGACGGATAGGCTGCCTTGCCGCCGGGCACGTAGAGCCCCACCCGGTCGAGGGGAGTGATCATCTGGCCGAGCAGCGTGCCATCGGCCTCGGTGTAGCTCCAGCCTTCCAGCTTCTGGCGCTCGTGGTAGGCGCGCACGCGGCCGGCGGCGGCTTCCAGAGCCTGGCGCTGGTCGGCGGGCAGGCCGTCGAGGGCTGCTTGCAACGCGGCCTTGGATAGTTCCAGATCGGCCATCGAACCGGCGGTGAGCCGGTCGAAGCGGTTGGTGTATTCCACCACCGCCGCATCGCCCCGGGTCTTCACATCAGCCAGGATGTTGGCGACGGTGCGCTCGATGTTCTCGTCCTGGGCGGCTTCGAAGGCCAGGAGTTCGTCCAGGCGGGCCTTGAAGTCGGAATCGGTGGTGGAGAGGCGTTTGATGGCGACCATGGTTACTCCCCGACCACCTTGGCGAAGGCGTCGATGATGGGTTGCAGGGTTTCCCGCTTGACCTTGAGGGAGGCCTGGTTGACCACCAGCCGGCTGGAGATGGGCATGATGTCCTCGACGGCCACCAGGTTGTTGGCCTTCAGCGTCCCGCCGGTGGACACCAGGTCCACGATGGCGTCGGCGAGGCCGGCCAGGGGAGCCAGTTCCATGGAGCCGTAGAGCTTGATCAGGTCCACATGCACGCCCTTGGCGGCGAAGTGCTCCCGGGCGGTCTTGATGTACTTGCTGGCCACCTTGAGGCGGGCGCCCTGGCGCACGGCCTTGTCGTAGTCGAAGCCGGCGGGCACGGCCACCATCATGCGGCATTTGGCGATCTTGAGGTCCAGGGGAGCGTAGAGCCCTTCCCCGCCGTGCTCGATGAGCACATCCTTGCCGGCCACGCCGAGGTCGGCGGCACCGTACTGGACGTAGGTGGGCACGTCGGTGGCGCGGACGATGACCACCCGCACTTCCGGCCGGTTGGTTTCGATGATGAGCTTCCGGGAGGTTTCGGGATTCTCGTTCGGAACGATGCCCGCCGCCGCCAGGAGGGGCAGGGTCTCGTCGAAAATGCGGCCCTTGGAAAGGGCGATGGTGATGGTGCTCACGGATTCACGCCTGGAAACAAAGTCGGCATTTTACCGCAAGGGCGGCAACTGACCTCATGTTCGCCGGGTCGCAGTAGTGCAATCCCCCCGAGGCAAGCTACCATTCATGCTTTGAGCATCGACGGAAACCGTTCCCATGGCCGCATCCAGCCTTCTTGCCCTGATCGACGACATCGCCACCATCCTGGACGACGTGGCGCTTCTCACCAAGGTCGCCTCCCAGAAAACGGCGGGCGTACTGGGGGACGATCTGGCGCTGAATGCGGAACAGGTGGCCGGCGTGCGGGCCGAGCGGGAATTGCCGGTGGTGTGGGCGGTGGCCAAGGGCTCGCTACGCAACAAGGCCATCCTGGTGCCCGCCGCCCTGGCCATCAGCGCTGTCGCCCCCTGGGCGGTCATCCCGCTCCTCATGCTGGGCGGCGCCTTCCTATGCTACGAGGGATTCGAGAAGCTGGCCCACAAGTTCCTCCACGGCGCCGCCGAGGAAAAGGCCCACGAGGACGAACTCATGGATGCCCTTGCCGACCCGGCCGTTGACCTGGTCGCACTGGAACGCGACAAGGTGAAAGGCGCCATCCGCACCGACTTCATCCTGTCGGCGGAGATCATCACCATCACCCTGGGCACGGTGGCCGACGCCGCCTTCATGACCCAGGTGGTGGTCCTGGTCGGCATCGCCATCATCATGACGGCGGGGGTTTATGGGCTGGTGGCTGGGATCGTCAAGCTGGACGACCTCGGCCTCTACCTCACCCGGCAGTCGGCGGAAGGCGCCTTCGGGCGTTTGAAGCACAAGCTCGGCGGAGGAATTCTGGCGGCAGCCCCGTGGCTGATGAAGGGCCTGTCGGTGGCAGGCACCGCGGCCATGTTCCTGGTGGGCGGCGGCATCCTCACGCACGGGGTTCCCATTGCCCACCACTGGGTCGAGGGAATCGGTCAAGGCGCGGGCGCCCTGCCCGGCGTAGGCGTCATCCTGGGAGCGACCACCCCGGCCCTGCTCAACGGCCTGGCCGGCATCCTGGCCGGGGCGGTAGTGCTCGCCGGCGTCAGTGTCGCCCGCCGGCTTCTGCCCTCCAAGACAACGGGTTAACGCACTCGCTTTACGCTAGCACCTAAGCGCGCCAATTTTTCCTCGATCCGCTCGTAGCCGCGGTCCAGGTGGTAGATGCGGTCGATGAGGGTTTCGCCCTGGGCAACCAGGCCGGCGATCACCAGCGAAGCTGATGCCCGCAGGTCGGTGGCCATGACCGTGGCCCCTTCCAGGCGCTCGACGCCGCGAACGATGGCATTGCTGCCTTCGATCTGGATGTCAGCTCCCAGGCGCATCAGTTCAACCGCGTGCATGAAACGGTTTTCGAAAATAGTTTCCCGGATGGTGGCGACCCCTTCGGCCACCGCATTAATGGCCATGAACTGGGCCTGCATGTCGGTGGGGAAGGCGGGATAGGGGGCGGTGCGCAGGCTGACGGCCTTGAGGCGCTGTGGCGCCTTGAGGCGGATGGCGTCCCGCTCGGTGACGATGTCGCAGCCGGCGTCCAGCAGCTTGTCCACCACCGTATCCAGGTAGGCGGCCGAAGTCCGGGTCAGGCGGACTTCCCCGCCGGTAGCGGCGGCGGCGCACAGATAGGTACCGGTCTCGATACGGTCCGGCATGATGGAATGCTTGGCGCCACCGAGGCGTTCGACGCCCTGGATGCGGATCACATCGGTGCCGGCACCGGAAATGCGGGCCCCCATGCTCACCAGGCAGTTGGCCAGGTCCACCACTTCGGGTTCCCGGGCGGCGTTTTCGATAATGGTCTCACCCTCGGCCAAGCAGGCTGCCATCATCAAGTTCTCGGTGCCGGTCACGGTAACCATGTCGGTGCAGATGCGGGCGCCCTTGAGGCGGCTGGCCTTGGCGTGGACATAGCCCTGCTCGACCTTGATCTCCGCCCCCATGGCTTGCAGCCCCTTGATGTGCTGGTCCACCGGCCGGGCGCCGCTGGCGCAACCCCCGGGCCGGGACCCCCCGGCCTCGCCGCAGCGGGCCCCCAGGGGGCCGAGCACGAGGATGGAGGCCCGCATGGTCTTCACCATTTCGTAGGAAGCGAGGGGATTGTTCAGCCCTTTGCCGTCCAGGACCAAGCCATCAACCCCGTCCATGGTCACTTCCACACCCATCTGGGCCAGGAGGCGCAGCATGGTGGAAATGTCGTTCAGGTGCGGGACGTTGGTGAGCTGCAGGGGATCGGCGGTCAGCAGGCTGGCGCAGAGGATGGGCAGGGCTGCGTTCTTGGCGCCGGAAATGGCCACTTCGCCGGCGAGGGGCTGGCCGCCCTGGATCAGCAGTTTATCCACGTTGGGCGCTCCATTCTTCAGGGGTCAGGGTCTTGAAGGACAGGGCGTGGAGTTCGCCCGAATCGAGCTTTTCCTTGAGGGTCTGGTAGACCCGTTGCTGGCGCTGGACGCGGTTCTTGCCTTCGAATTCGCGGCTGACAATCACCGCCTGGAAATGTTGGCCGTCGCCGTCGATGGCCAGATGCTCGCAGGTCATGCCGGCGAGGATCAATTCTTTGATCTGGTCGGGGTGCATCATGGTAAAGCTCTTACTTAATTCCTTAATTTCCAGCCTTTTTTCAGGAGGCTGAGGGTCAACAGCGAAACGGCGGCAAAACAGCCGACGACCACGGCGAGGCTCTGCAGGGGCGGCACATCGGACACCCCGAAGAAACCGTAGCGGAAGCCGTCGATCATGTAGAAGACAGGATTGTAATGCGACAAGCCCTGCCAGAACGCCGGCAGGGAATGAATCGAGTAAAACACCCCGGAAAGCATGGTCAGGGGCATCACCAGGAAATTCTGGAAAGCCGCCAGTTGATCGAATTTTTCCGCCCAAATGCCGGCAATCACGCCGAGCGTCGCCAGCAGGCCGCCGCCGAAGAGGGCGAAGGCGAGAATCCACAGGGGTGATTCCAGCCGCAGGGGCGCGAACCAGGCAGTCACTGCCAGCACCCCCATGCCCACCACCACGCCCCGCACCACGGCGGCCAGCACATAGGCCAGGAAGAAAGCGGAATGGGAGATGGGCGGCAGCAGAACGAAGACAATGGAACCCGTGACCTTGGACTGGATCAGGCTGGAAGACGAATTGGCGAAGGCATTCTGCAGCACCTGCATCATCACCAGACCGGGGATCAGGAAGGCGGTATAGACCACGCCATGGACCTGCACCCGGTCCTCCAGCACATGGGAGAAGATGAGGAGATACAAGAGCGCGGTCAACACCGGCGCCGCGATGGTCTGGAAGCTGACCTTCCAGAAGCGCAGCAACTCCTTGTAGAAGAGTGTCCAGAAGCCGAGCATCCCCTTACCCCCGCATGACCCGCACGAAGACCTCCTCCAGGGAGTCACCGGCGTGGTGCTCCATCAGGTTGGCCGTGGTATCGAGGGCAACCACCCTGCCCTGCTTGAGGAGCGCAATTCGCCCGCACAGGGCCTCGGCCTCCTCCAGGTAGTGGGTGGTCAGGATGATGGTGTGGCCCTCCCCGTTCAGCCGGCGGACGAATTGCCAGAGGCCTTGGCGCAGTTCCACATCGACGCCGGCGGTGGGCTCGTCGAGAACGATGACCGGTGGCTTGTGCACCAGCGCCTGAGCCACCAGCACCCGCCGTTTCATGCCGCCGGACAGCCGGCGCATGTTTGTGTCGGCCTTGTCGGTCAGGTCGAGGTTGGCAAGGATTTCGTCGATCCAGTCGTCGTTCCTGCGCAGACCGAAGTAGCCGGACTGGATGCGCAGGGTTTCCCGGACCGTGAAAAAGGGATCGAAAACCAGCTCCTGAGGCACCACTCCGAGGCGACGGCGAGCCTCCCGGTAATCGTCCACCACGTCATGACCAAGGACGGAGAGCTTGCCCGAATCGGGCCGAACCAATCCGGCGAGGCAGGAAATGAGGGTCGTCTTTCCGGCACCATTGGGGCCGAGCAACCCGAAAAACTCCCCCTGCCCGATGGACAGGGAAACGCCGGCCAGGGCCGTGAGGGAGCCGAAACGCTTGACGACGTCGGCGATGGAGACGGCAACGGTCATGACCGGAAGGTCGGAGCCTCAGACAAGGGGCAGGAGTTCCGTCATGCCGTAGAGATCGGCGAGGGAACGGACGCCGGCGGGCAAATTGGCGAAGGTGATTTTGGCGCCAGTGCCCTCTGCTGTCCGCAGCCAGCCGAGCATGACCGCCAGCGCGGCGGAATCGGCCTCGGACACGGCCCCCAGATCGATGGTGACACCCGTGGCCCCCAAAGCGGAACGGCCTGCTTCCAGCAGGCCGCGGGCATTCTCCATGACCATCGGCACAGTGACGCGCAGACGGTCGCCGTCCCGTTCGATCATTTCTTCTCCGCCTTGGCCGGCGGATTGGCTTCCAAGGACTTGTTCTTGTTGGAGATGGACTGGATCAGCCCATCGATCCCGCCATTGCGGACTTCCTGGGCAAAGGTCTCGCGGTAGTTGGTCACCAAGCTGATGCCGGCCACAGCCACATCGTAAACCTTCCAGCCGTTGTCCAGCTTCTCCAGGGTGTAGTCCACCTGGGTCGGCTTGCCGCCGGGCTGGACCACCTCGGTACGAACCAGCGCCTCGGCATCCCCCGGGTTCATCTTGAAGGGCTTGTAGCGGATGGTCTGGTCCCGGTAGGAAGTCAGGGCATTGGAATAGGTGCGGACCAGCAGGGTCTTGAACTCATGCATGAGCTGCTGTTGCTGCTGGGGCGAAGCCTTCCGCCAATCCTTGCCCACCGCCAGGGCGGTCATGTGCTGGAAGTTGAAATAGGGCAGAACCTTGGCGTCCACCAGTTCCAGAATCTTCTTGGTATTGCCGTTCTGGACATCCTTGTCCTTGCGGACGATATCCAGCACTTCCTCGCTGACACGCTTTACCAGGGCATCAGGGGCTTCATCAGCCCACACGGCGGTAGCGACCAAACAGGCAAAGAAAAATGCAAATAGCTTCTTCATAATCTTGTCGGGGGAAAAGGAATTTAGTCTTCTTCTTCCTGCAAGCGGGGCGGGTGACCATCGTAAATCTGGCTGCGCCGGCGCTGCAGGTAGGCATCGCGGATATAAGCGTACTTGTCGAAGGCCGCTTCCTCGACCACCTTGTCGGCAGGCAGGAGGCTGGCGCGTACATCGACGAAGCGAACCACTCGCGTGCTGTTGCGCACGGGGATGGGATCGATGCCCCAGCTCACCGGGTCTGCAAAGGCATCGACCACAAAGCCGCCGGTGTCGCGCACGGTACGGGGCCCGATGATGGGCCAGAACAGGTAGCCGCCATCGCCCATGCCCCAAGTCGCCAGGGTCTGGCCGAAATCCTCGTCATGCTTTTCCAGGCCCATTTCGCTGGCCACATCAAACAGACCGAAGATGCCGACGGTGGAATTGATCAGCAGGCGTGCCAGGTCATTGGCGCCATCGCCGCCCTTGCCCTGCAGGCCGTTATTGACGCCGATCCAGAGATCCCCGACGTTGCCGAAGAAGTTGCCGACGCCGGCCTTGACCGGCAGGGGGACAGCCTTGTCGTAGGCCGTTGCCACCGGTTTGGCCACGGCTTTGTCAATACCCTCATTGACCTGGAACATGGTCCTGTTGAAGCCTTCGTACGGGTCCTTCGGGTTTTCGCCATGGGTAGTGGCGCAGCCCGATGCCAAAGCCACCATGCCGCACACGGCCAACGTGGCTCCTGCCCTTCGACCCAGCTCCGAAAACTTCGTCATGACTGTCATTTTTGCTGTTGTCCTTCCGACGCCTTGCTGAACACCAATTGACTGATGAGTTTCTCAAGTACAACGGCCGACTGCGTCTTGGCGATGACATCGCCGGGATTCAGCATTTTCTCGTCACCACCCACGTCCAGGCCGACGTACTGCTCCCCCAACAGGCCAGAGGTATAGATGGAAGCAAAAGTATCCTTGGGAAAACGATAGCGACCGTCGACATTCATGGTCACCACCGCCTCGTAGGTCTTGCTATCGAAGCTGATATCCGCGATGCGCCCAACCACCACGCCGGCGCTCTTCACCGGGCCGCGCACTTTCAGGCCACCGATGTTATCAAACTTGGCCTGCAGGACATAACTCTCCGACATATGGGCCGAAGAAAGGTTTCCCACTTTTAGGGAAAGAAACAACAGGGCTCCGATGCCGATAGCAACGAAGATACCTACCCAGAAATCGAGAACGGAACGGTTCATGAAGTTCCCCGGAACATGAACGAGGTCAAGACAAAATCGAGGGCCAGGATGGCCAAAGCCGAGGTGACGACGGTGCGGGTAATGGCCCGCGACACGCCTTCGGCCGTAGGCACCGAGTCGTAGCCTTCGAAAACGGCGATAAGAGAGACGGCCACACCAAAGACGAAGCTCTTGATGACGCCGTTCACGATGTCGTAGCGGAAGTCCACCGAGCTCTGCATCTGGGACCAGAAGGCCCCATCGTCGACGCCGATGAACACCACGCCGATGAGCCAGCCGCCCAGCACGCCCATGGCGGAGAACAGGGCCGCCAGCAGCGGCATGGAGATCACGCCGCCCCAGAAGCGTGGGGCGACAACCCGGGCGATGGGGTCCACCGCCATCATATCCATGGCCTTCAATTGTTCGGTGGTCTTCATCAGGCCGATTTCAGCGGTCACCGAAGAACCAGCCCGGGAGGCGAACAGCAGGGCGGCCACCACTGGCCCCAATTCCCGAGTCAGAGAGAGAGACACCAGGATACCCAGGGCCTCCGTTGAGCCGTAGCGCTGGAGCGTCTCGTACCCCTGCAATCCCAGCACCAGCCCCACGAACAGGCCGGACACAGTGATAATGAGCAGGGACAGCACGCCACTGACGAAAATTTCCCGGATGGTGAGCTGGATGCGCCGGAAGGACGCGCCGGACTGAACCAGCAGCATGAAGAAAAAGCGGGTTGCAAACCCCAGGCGCCAGATGCGCTCGGTAGTGGCATGCCCCAGCCGACGAATGGGACGCAGCAGATCAGGCACGGACAGCCCCCTTCCGCAGGAATTCATCGCGCATGGAAGGCGCGGGGAGGTCGAAATTGACCGGCCCTTGGGCTTCGGCATGGACGAACTGATGCACGAACGGATCCTTGGAAGCCCGGATCTCGTCCGGCGTTCCCTCGGCCACAATCTGCCCGTTGGAGACGAAATAGATGTAATCGACGATGAGCAGGGACTCCTGCACATCGTGGGTGACCATGATGGAAGTCGCTCCCAGGGCATCGTTCAGCTTCCGGATGAGCTGTCCAATGACGCCCAGGGCGATGGGATCGAGACCGGTGAAAGGCTCGTCGTACATCACCAGCAGCGGATCAAGAGCGATGGCCCGAGCCAGGGCGACCCGGCGGGCCATGCCCCCGGACAGTTCGGCCGGCATCAGCTTATGCGCGCCGCGCAGGCCGACCGCCTCCAACTTCATCAACACTAGATCGCGGATCATCTCCTCCGGCAGGTCGGTATGTTCCCGCAGGGGAAAAGCCACATTTTCGAATACCGAGATATCGGTAAACAGGGCGCCGAACTGAAAAAGCATGCCGAGTTGGCGGCGGAAGTCGTAAAGCCCCTTGCGGTCCAGCTTGTGGACTTCCTTGCCCCCGACCCGGACAGCGCCGGAAGAGGGCTTCAGCTGGCCGCCGATGCAGCGCAGCAGCGTCGTCTTGCCGCACCCGGACCCGCCCATGATGGCCACCACCTTGCCGCGCGGGATGGTCATGTTGATGCCCTTGAGCACGGGACGGCCGGCGTAGCTGAAATACAGGTTTTCGACTCGAACCAGAGGCTCGTCTGACGGGTTGGAGAACACGCTCAATTCGCAGAATCGGACAATTCTTCGATTTTATCAGAGCCCATCCCCATTCCAGTTAAATTCTTAGCCCCAATATCCCACATGGCATAAACTGGGGCGCCATGAGCCTTTATCTCAATCATTTCGGGCTGCGCGAAGCACCTTTCCGCATCACCCCAGCCACCGACGTCTTCTTCACCGGCGCCAACCGCGGGAGCATCCTGGCCGCATTGCTCTATGCCATCGAGGCCGGAGAAGGCCTGATCAAGGTTACCGGCGAGGTCGGCAGCGGCAAGACCATGCTGAGCCGCATGCTCATCGAGCAACTGCCGAGGGCGACGGATACCATCTACATCGCCACCCCATCCCTGTCCCGGAACGAGGTTGTGCACACCCTGGCGGAGGAACTTGGCGTTTCTGGCGTTGCGAAACGCCCCAGCCAACTCCTGCGGGCACTCCAGGAGGCACTCATCGCCCGCTACGAGCGGGGCAACCGGGTGGTCGTGATCGTCGACGAAGCCCACGCCATGCCCGAGGAGAGCCTGGAGCAGATTCGCCTGCTCTCCAACCTGGAAACCGGCCGGGACAAGCTTCTGCAAATCGTTCTCTTCGGCCAGCCGGAACTGGACGAACTGCTCGCCCGCCACGCCCTCCGCCCATTGCGGGAACGCATCACCCACAGCTTCAACCTGCTTCCCCTGGACGAAGATGCTGTCGGTGAGTACATCGAATTCCGGCTGCGGGCCGTCGATTACCGGGGCCCGAATCCGTTTACTCCCAGGTCGACAGCAGCCCTAGCCAGGGCATCCGCCGGCCTGACCCGCCGAATCAACATTCTGGCGGACAAGTCCCTGCTCTCCGCTTTCGCTGCCGATCGCCACAGCGTCGAAAAATGTGACGCCGAAAGGGCGATTGCCGATTCCAACCTGGGCAGCATCGCCCTCAGCCCCACTCCCCGCCAGGGCCTGGGACACCCGGCCCTTCTTGTTGGAGCCCTGTTCGCCGCGGCCCTCGCAGGCTGGGGAATGCGAGGTATTGCGAGTACGCCGCCGATCTCCGCCGTCCAGACCGACCCCCAGACCGCCGGCAGAGCTCCAGCCGCGGCGCATCCAGCCAAGCCGGAGGCAGCACCATCTCAGCCCACAACGCGCAGCCCCCCGCCGGCAGCCACCGCCGCAACAGGCTTCGTCCTCCAACTGGGCTACACCGACACCGAGGCGTCGCCGAAATTCTCGGGCCTCAAGGAACAGGCAACGAGTCTCGTCGGCGCCGCCAACGTCAGGCTGATACCGACCCGCATAGGCAACCGTGACATGGTCGCTCTCTGCGTCGGCGACTACGGAACCCGGGAGCAGGCCCTGGCCGCCGCTGGGGAACTGCCCGAGCCCTTGCTCCGCCTCCACCCCCAGGTGCGCTCCCTAGCGGGACTGGAAGCCGCACGGAAAAATTCTTCTCAACATTGAGATAGCCAGATTAGAATCGAAATATTAATCTCGCATATACAGACGGGATAATTACAAGCACAACACTAGGGGTATCGGGGGCATGAAAAGAGCTTTCAGGGCGTTTCCCGCAGGCTACGCGGGGATAACCGCCATCGTTCTATTGGCGGGCTGCGCGGACCCTCAGGTAAAACCCTCGGACCAGCACCTCAAGCCTGTCGAAAAGCCAGCCGGCACCCCACCTCCCCTGGCCATCGTCCCGACAGTCGAGCCGCCCAAGCCTGCCCCCCGCCAGGAAACCTACAGCGTCGTCGTCAACAACGTTCCGGCCCGGGATGTGCTATTCGCCTTGGCCCGGGACGCCAGGATCGACATCGACATCGCGAGCGACATCGAAGGATCCATCACCCTCAACGCACTCAACCAGACCTTGCCCCAACTGCTTGACCGCATGTCCCGCCAGATCGACATGCGCTGGGAAATGGAAGGGAAGGTCCTGCTGATCAGCCGGGACACGCCTTTCCTCCGGAATTACAAGGTGGATTATGTGAACCTGGCGCGGCAGGCCTCCAGTTCGGTCAATGTCGCCACCCAGATCACCGGCTCGGTCGCTTCCAGCGGCGGAGGTGGCGGCGGAACCGCCAGCGCTACGGGAAACAGCTCCCTGACCAATGTCACCAGCCGCTCCGACAACGATTTCTGGGCCACCCTGATTGCCAATATCAGGGATCTTCTGAGGGAAACCGACCGTATCCTGCCCGAGGGCTCCTACGAGCAAACCCAGGTCGTCGAAAACTCCCAGCAGACGACGGGAACCGGCGCTCCGGCACCAACCCAGACCCGGGGCGCGACAACGCCGTCCCTGGCGAGCAGCCCAAATCCCGCGGCAATGCAGAGTGCCGCGACTTCCTCCGTGCGCCGCAGCACCTTCCGGGAGGCAGCTTCGGTCATCGCCAACCGGGAAACGGGGATCATCGCAGTCCGTGCCACCGCACGCCAGCATGAAAAGATCCGGGAATTCATGGACAAGGTGTTGAACAACGCCCGTCGACAGGTCCTGATCGAAGCCACCATCGTCGAAGTCGCCTTGAACGACCAGTCCCAGACCGGCGTCGATTGGAAGAGCTTGGCCCTGGCCTCCGGATTCTCCTTCCGCCAGAACTTGCTGGGAACGGCTCTGGACAAGGCCTTGCCGGACGCCACCCGCTCCAGCCTGATCAGCTTGATCATGGGCGACAGCAACCTCACTCCGACCCAGAAAGCCAAC
>JBLNBI010000323.1:0-5204 GCA_050259815.1 Actinomycetota bacterium
ACTTGTAGCCGTCCGCCTCGGCGGGCAGGTCGCCGGCCAGGGCCAGCTCGTTGTGGTTCCACAGGGGCAGCAGCACGTTCTTCGTGCCCTTGTAGGTCCACTTCATGTCGGAGATGCGGCCGTGGTAGCCCTCGAAATCCTCGATCATCAGGTCGGAGCCCAGGAAGGCGTCGGTGACCTGGCCCTGGGCCAGGCGGCGCACCCGGCGCTGGAAGCCCAGGTAGAGGTAGGCGTCGTCCAGCTTCAGGTCATCGGAAAAGCGCTGGATCAGGAGCTGGGTGTTCTTCAGATCCTGAGGCTCGTTGGCCTTCACGTAGATGGCCCGGAAGATGCCGGACGGGTTGGGGGTGATTTCCGGCACCGGGGCATCCTTGGTCCGGTGCATGAAGTTGAGGAAGTGGAAGTCGTACTTGATGGTCTTTTCCACCTGCCCGCTCTGCATGTTGCGGTACTTCCAGTAGAAGGGGGAGATGATGCCGCCGTCGCCCCAGTTCACGCCGTACTTGTAGTTCCAGGCCAGCTTCTCGCCGGCACGGGGATCCTTGGCATCCGGCTCCTCGGGGAAGGGACGGCCGGCCACGTAGCCGGTCATCTCGCCGGGCTGGCTGCCCAGCTTGGCCTTGTTGAGGTTGGCGCGGGTGGCGTCGATGTAGGCCTTGTTGATGGGGAACTGGGTGGTCGGGCCCACCTTGATCTGGAACAGGCCTTCCTTGATCAGGCGATACACGCCGGCCCCCAGGACCTCCTTGAACTGGTCCACGTTGGCCTTGCTGATGACGGTGCCGGCAGTCAGGCCCGGGGCGCTGGGCATGCCGCCCTTGTAGGGATTGAAGGAATTTTCCACGTCGGCGTCGGTGGCGGCCTGGGCGGTGCCCACCAGGGCCGCGGCGGCGAGGGGCAGCAGCGGGATGAGATGCTTTTTCATGTTATGTCTCCTCGGTTAGGTCAGAACTTGTAGTTGAGCTTCACGTAGATGTCGTTTTCCCGGAACGCCGTGCCGATGGGGCCGGCCCGGAAGCGGCCCAGGGGCTCGAGGCCGGACAGGCCGCGGGAATAGGCGGTCATGGGATTGGCGTCGCCCACCGGGGCGGTGAAGGGAGCGAAGGGGTTGCAGCTGCGGCAGTCGTCCACCTTGTAGTGCTCGTCGCCGTTGGCGCCCTTGTAGTTGGCGCCGAAGGTGAGCTTCAGGTCGTTGGTCATGTTCCACTCCACCTGGGGGGCTACCGCAAAGGCCTTGGCCTGGAAGTCCCGGGCGAAGATCACCTGGGGGCTGACCGTGCCGTTCTTCAGGAAGCCCTTGATGAGCAGGGTGCCGATGAAGCTGTCTTCCCAGTCGGCCATGCCCACCCGGCCCAGGGAACTGTCCCGCAGCTCGTGGTTGAAGATGTGCTGGTAGAAGAGCTGGGCGGAGATGAGGGTGGCCGAGGTTTCGCTGATGAGGGGGATGAAGGTGGGACGGTCCACCCCGATCACCGAACGGAACACGTTGTTCTTGGAGTACAGCTCGGGCTTGGCCGTGTTGGCGAATTCCTCACCCTCGGTCAGCGCCGCCTCCATCCGCACCGCCGCGCCCACGGCCGGCAACTGGAAGTCCATGGAGCCGCCCACCAGGTTCACCCTCGGGAAATACATGTCGAAGGAGATCAGGTAGGGCCAGTTGTTCTGGTACTGGCCGGTGAAGGAATTGACCGCCCGCTTGCCGCCGTGGAGCGAAGGCAGCTGGGAGCGGTAGGTCAGGGCGTTGAGGGAGAAGGACAGGCCATCCTGGGTCACGCCTTCGTACTTGGCGCCCAACTGGGTGTTGCTGAGGCTCCAGCTGGGCATGTGCACGTCGGCAAGGCCGATCTGGTGGGGGCCGAAGTTGGTGGCCAGCAGGGTGCCGGGGGCCACGTTGGCGAAGTTGGCCACGGTGCCGCCGTTATCCCAGAGGTTGGCCATGCCCCGGAAGAAGCAGCCGGCATCCAGGATGACGTTGGGCGAACCGCACTGGCCCAGGTTGTTGGGCCGGAACTTGTCGAAATTCCAGACGATCTGGAAGTTGCGGTCCTGCATGGTCTCGCTCGCACCCATGCGGTATTCCGCCTGGGCGATCCACATGGGGATGCGGATGTCCGAGAGCTCGTCGTAGATGTTGTTCCGGGAGTAATCCACCGGGTTGATCACGTCCAGAACCCGGAACAGGTCCGTCCGGCCCCACACCACCTGCTGCTTGCCGATCTTCACGAAGAGGTCGTTGCCCCCCTCCAGGTGGAAGGTCTTCTTGGTGTAGACCTCCCGCAGGAAGTCGAGGCGGTTGTTGAATTCCGGCGCTTCCAGCTCCGACTGCTTCAGGTTGCCGTAGCCGCCGAAGTCCCGGCAGCCGCGGCTATCCGTGTCGCAGGGACGGACCGGCACGGCGAAGGCGACGCCGCCCTCGGTGTTGTGCCAGCGGTCGCCCAGGAGGCGGAAGCCGGTATTGGGGCTGTTGGGATAGCCGTTGGTGAAGGCATTGCCCGGCAGGCCCATGCCGGCGACCACCGCATTGGTGACCGGGCCGGCGCCGTAGGGCGTCTGGATATAGCCGCCCGGGGTGGTGGATTGCATGCTGACGGCGCCGCCGGCCTTCCTGCCGTACTCATCGCTGTTCATGCGGTAGACGCCGTCCCAGCTGCCCCGCAGGATGCCGTGCAGGGCCCAGCCGTCGTTCATGCCCTTGTCGAACTCGGCCTGCAGGGTATTGCGGAACTTGGCCAGGCCCACATTCTCCCGGCGGACCGTATGGTTCTCGTAGGTCACATCCACCTTCCAGGGGGAGTCGCCCTCCCCCAGGGACGGCAGATCCGCCCAGGCTGCCTGGCCGGCCAGCGCCAGCCCGACCGCCGCCACGGCTGCCTTCATGGGCAGCCGGTGATGCTGTTGCTTCTTCTTGTGCATGGGTGTCCCCCTCCTTTTAAGTGCTGCAGAAAAAACTGCTTGTCTTGTCGGTGCCGGGATGGCCGTCAGTCGGTCTCCAGCACGCCGTCCTCGTCGTAATGGGCCGCGGTCACGAACCGGGGCTGGAACACCACGCACCAGGAGGGCACGATGAGCATGGCCGCGATGGCATTGACGATGAGCATGAAAGAGAGGAGCACGGCCGCATCGGACTGGAAGCGCAGGTCCGACATGAAGATCCACATCACCACGCCGGCGATGAGGGTGGCGGCGGTGAAGCTGACCGCGTAGCCGGTGGTGGCCACGGCGTTGATGACGGCCTTCTTCATGTCCCGCAGGGCGGCGAACTCTTCCCGGATGCGGTCCATGAAATAGACGGCGTAGTCGATGCCGACCCCGACCCCCACGGCGATCACCGGCACCGTATTGACGCTGATGCCGATATTCATGGCCCCCATGTAGGCGTAGGTCATGAGGGTGGAGAACAGCATGGGCAGGACCATCAGCCAGCCGGCATGGACCGAGCTGTAGTAGGCCATGACGATGAGGAAGGCCAGGATCATGACCGCCGGGATGATGATCATGTGGTCGGTGTGGAGCGCCTGGTTGCCCGCCGCGGTGACGCCGATGATGCCGCCCCCCAGCTCGATGTGCAGGCCGGGCACGTCCTGGCTGGCCTTCCGGATGCCCTCCTCGGCCAGGGCCACCACCCGGTTGATGGTCGCCGCCTGGTGGTCCTTGTAATAGAACACCATGTCGGCCTGGTCCTCCTCCGGATTGACGAACTCCTTCAGGGCCCCCGGGATCGGGCTGGAGGCCATGTAGGCGAACATCAGGCCACCGATTTCGTCGGCGGTATCCGGGAGCTGCATCCAGCGGGGATCGTCGTTGTGGGTCAGGCGGTTGACCACCCGCACCACCCCCGGCAGGGCCTTGGTGCCGCCCAGGCCCGGGTCGGACAGCATGTGGGCCTGGAAGCGCTCGATGGCCGCCATGACCTCGGGCCGGCGGATGCCGCCCTTGTCGTCGGTGCGGGCCACCACGTGCAGTTCCTCGGAACCCGGGAAGAGGTTGTTGATGGCCTTGGTGGAGATGTTGTAGTCATGGTCGTGGTGCAGGAGCGGAGAACCCGGCTCCGATTCGCCCAGCTGCACCCGGGTCACCAGGTAGGAAGCGCCGATGGCCCCGATCAGGGTAAGCAGCAGGATGCTGCGGGCGCCGCCCTCGGTGCCGCCGGTGCGGGCCATGAATCCCCCCAGCAGCTTGCGCACCCCCTGGTTGGCGTTCTCCGTGCTCCGGGGCTGGGGCAGGATGGTGAGCGCCAGGGGCACCATGAAGTGCACCGTGAAGATCACCGAAAAGCCCCAGAAGCCCGCGGAAAGGCCCAGCTTGTAGTTGAAGGGCGCGGCCCCCAGGACCAGGACGGCAATCCCTACCGCATCGACGATGATGGCCAGGGATCCCGGCCGGAACAGGGCGTCCAGGGCATTGCGGGCGGCCTTCTTCGCCTCCTTCACCACCGCCAGTTCCTCGTAGTAGCGCACCACCAGTTGCACCCCGTGGGAGGTGGCCCGGGCGGCGATGAGGAAAGGGATGGGGAGCGCCAGGGGCTCCAGGTTGATGCCCATGACCGCCATGAAGCCCAGGCCCCAGATGGAAGACAGGGCGATGCCCAGGAGCGGCAGGGCAATGCCGTACAGGCGCCGGAAATAGACCACCAGCAGGCCGGCCAGCAGCGCTAGGGTATAGGCCAGGATGGCGACAATCTGGTTGAGATAGGTATAGACCCAGCCGGTGAGGACCGGATTGCCGGTGACGTGGATGCGGTGCCCGGGTTTTTCCAGGGAGGCGCGCACCTGCTGGAGGGCCTCGAAGGTCTTCCGGTAATCCACGTCGCTCTCGTTCAGTTGGGCCTTGATCAAGGCGGCCTTGAGGTCCGGCGACACCAGCAGTCCGTAGATGGTCGGATTGGAAATCACGTCCTTCTTGAGCTGTTCCAGCTCCGCCACGGTGCGATGGGTCTTGGCGGGCTCGTAGTAGGCGTCGGAAGCGAAGCCGCCCTCCTCGTCCAGGTACACCTTGCGGGCGGTACGGTGGGTGAGGCTGGAGACCAGGTTGTGGTTGACGCTGGGCAGGCTGTCCAGGCCCTGGGTGGCCTCGTGGATGAGGTGCAGGGTCTCGTCGTTGAAAATGGTGCCCTGCTCCACCTCGACGGCCATCACGATCATGTTGGCGCCGCCGAAGTTCTCCTTCAGGCGGTTGTAGACCTGGATGTAGCGGTGGTTCTGGGG
>JBLNBI010000324.1:0-5334 GCA_050259815.1 Actinomycetota bacterium
CCCGGCTTGCCGCTGGCCGACATGGTGGCCAGGGTGCGGCCGTGGAAGCCGTTGGCGAAGGTGATGATCTCGAAGGCGCCGCCCTTGTGGAGCCGGCCCCACTTCCGGGCGAGCTTGATGGCCCCTTCATTGGCCTCAGCGCCGGAGCTGCCGAAGAACACATGGTCGAAACAGCTATGGGCGGTGAGCAGGTCCGCCAGGCGGACCGACGGCAGATTGAAGAAGGCCGGGCTGGGGTTGATGAGGGTCCGGGCCTGGGCCGCCAGGGCCTCCGCGATGGGGGCCGGGGAGTGCCCCAGGCAATTCACCGCCCAGCCCTGCACCCAATCCAGATAGCGCCGGCCCCGGCTGTCGAACAGGTAGGCCCCTTCGCCGCGGACGAAAAAGATGTCGGGGCGCTGGGCGATGGGCATGAGGCTGGCGGTGGACGGGATGGATTGGGCTGGATCGGTTTGCATGGAGCTTCTCCTGGTAACGATGGAAACAAAAAGGCCACGGGTTTCATGCCGTGGCCTTGTGGGGAAAACTGTCGGGAATGGATCAGTGACTTCGATCCGGGGTCCGCTTCAAATCCGCCTCACGCGCGCAACACGGCTGGCCCGAGTGGCGTCGGGCAGCGGTACGGCGTCGGAGGGACAGGAATGTGTGGGTCATAGGGGGATCATCGGGCAGGGGAGGCGGGGTTGTCAATGCTGCGGGCTTTACAGTCCCTTACATTTCCTTACCCCCAAAAAAGCTACGCAGGACTAAATTGCTTCCTATGCGGAGCACGTTGCTGCGCACGGGAAACCCAGAGGAGACCACCATGTTGAAAAAATCGATTGTTGCCGCCGGCATCCTGGCCGCCATGAGCCTGTCCGCCTTTGCGGGCCACAATGGGGCGGGCGGAGGCCACATGGGAGGCACGTCTTCCCAGCATATGAGCGCCATGGGCATGCAGAATACCAACGGCCCCGGCGCAGCCGACCGGGACAAGGGCCAGGCCCGGGCTGAGGATCGGCGCAGTGCCGAAGCGACGGCGCAGGGGAATGCCGAGTCCGCCACGAAGGACCACAAGCATTCGAAGAAGCGCTAAGCCTGAACCCAAGGCCCGCCGTGCCGACTTCCAGAGGGATTTCGGCATCGAGACAGAGGCTACCTCCGGAAGGAAGGCAGCCTCTTTGCTTTTGGGACTCACCGGTGCGGTTTGCGCGGGGACCCGCCCTATGGAAGACTAGGCCTAAAAACGCGCCGGAGATGCCTTGAAGCCGTCCCTCAAACGCTACGCCTACCTTTCCATTGCCACTGCCGTCGCCACCATCCTGCTGAAGGGGGCCGCCTGGTGGATGACCGGTTCCGTGGGTCTGCTGTCCGATGCGGTGGAATCCTTCGTCAACCTGGCGGGGGCGGTCATGGCCCTGGCCATGCTGAGCCTGGCGGAAACGCCGGAGGACGCCAACCACGCCTTCGGCCACGGCAAGGCGGAATATTTTTCCAGCGCCTTTGAGGGCTTCCTCATCATCCTGGCCGCCATCAGCATCGCCTACGCGGCGGCGGGGCGCCTCTTCCATCCCCAGCCCCTGGAGGCCGTCGGCATCGGCCTGGGGGTTTCGGTCCTGGCCTCCGTCCTCAATTTCCTGACCGCCCGGGTGCTGCTGGGGGTCGGGCGGGGCCACAATTCCATCACCCTGGAAGCCGATGCCCACCACCTGATGACCGATGTGTGGACCTCGGTGGGGGTCATCGCCGGCGTCGGTCTGGTGTGGCTGAGCGGCTGGCTCTGGCTCGACCCGGTGATCGCCCTGGTGGTGGCGGTGAATATCGTGTGGACGGGTTGGCAGCTCCTGCGCCGGTCGGCGGCCGGGCTCATGGACGCGGCCCTGCCCAGGGAGATGCTTGAGCGGCTGGAGGAAGTGCTCGCCTCCTACCGGGCCCAGGGGCTGGATTTCCACGCCGTGCGCACCCGCCAGGCGGGCAGCCGGATGTTCGTCATGCTCCATGTCCTGGTGCCGGGCCACTGGACGGTACGGGTGGGGCACGAGTGGTCCGAGCGCATCGAGGCCGACATCCGCCGGGCGATTCCCCATGCCCACGTGACCACCCATCTCGAGCCCCTGGACGACACCCTGTCCATGATCGATCAGGCTCTCGACCGGACGCCGCCCGAGAACGGGCAGCCCTAATTCTTCCGCAGCTTGCGGTACAGGGTCTGGCGGCTGATGCCCAGGCGGCGGGCGGCTGCGGAAAGGTTGCCCCGGGTCGCTCGCCAGTCGCCAAGATCACTTCCTACCTCGATCTGGGCAAGCAGGAAGGCGCCCAGGTGCTGATCGGCGGCAGCCGCGCCCAGTTGGGCGGCGACCTGGCCGACGGCTATTACATCCAGCCCACGGTGTTCAAGGGCCACAACAAGATGCGCATCTTCCAGGAGGAAATTTTCGGCCCGGTGCTGGCGGTGACCACCTTCAAGGACGAGGCACAGGCCCTGGCAATCGCCAACGACACCCAGTACGGCCTGGGCGCCGGGGTGTGGACCCGCAACGGCAACCTGGCCTACCGCATGGGCCGCTCCATCAAGGCAGGCCGCGTGTGGACCAACTGCTACCACGACTATCCGGCCCACGCCGCCTTCGGCGGCTACAAGGAGTCCGGCATCGGCCGGGAAACCCACAAGATGATGCTGGACCATTACCAGCAGACCAAGAACCTGCTGGTCAGTTACTCGGAGCAGAAGTTGGGTTTCTTCTGATCGTTGGGGTAGGGCCAACACTTTTGGGGCGGGCAACCGCCCCTTTTTCTTACCTTCTTCCCTGTAGAAAATCCGGAAACACACCTGTCACCGACGGTCACACTGCCTTACATTGCTCCTGACATCTCCGGAGTAACCCGCCGCGTTATTCGGCACAAGGCGCTGCAACAAGTCAGCACCGAAACCAAACAACGAAGTTGATCACTCTAGGAGATTCAAAAATGCTGAAGACCGTTATCGCCCTGGCTGTTGCCGCTGGTTTTGCCTCCGCTTCCTTCGCCCAGGGTGCCACCCCGGCGACCCCCGCCACCCCGGCCACGCCGTCCGCCAAGGTCACCGCCACCACCCCGGGCGCCGCTGCCGAGAAGAAGGCCGAAGCGCCGAAACTTGCCGAAGCCGGCAAATCCGACGCTGCCAAGGCCGCCAATCCGACCACGGCCGACACCGTGAAGCCGGAAGCCAAGGCCGGCAAGCACGAGCATAAGCATGTCGCCAGGCACGGCAAGAAGGCTGAAAAGGCCGAAGCCCCGGCGGCCAAGTAAGCTTCAGCCGAATCCTCCACAGAGAAACCCCCGGGGCTGATCCCGGGGGTTTTGTTTTGGGATTTTCCAATCCGCCATGGCACGGCTAATGCTTTGTTTTTGCCGACAAATCAGCAGTCGAGTTGCTGAAGCGGAAGGAGGCGAACATGTTCCATGTCCTCGACCATGAAGTCGTCGTATACAGCGGCAGCCTGTCCCAGGCCACCCAGTATGTCCTGGAGCATTTCGGCGCACGGCTCGACGAAGCCATCCGGACGGGTGTCCGGATTCTCTACACCGATGCCCTGCACAGCTTCAATCAGCCCCGGCAGGAGCTCATTCCCGATTATTGGGATCCCATCGACGATTGATCAGCCGGCCAGGCGCCGGGGGCGCTGGGCGGAACTCAGGGATTCGCTGCGCTTGTCGGCCCCTGGGCCGGCGTTTCCCGTAATGACATGCCAGAGATGGACGGCCCGGTCGGCAGCCCGGTAGGGCGCCTCGTGGAGGGCCTGCTTATTGGCGGCAAAGATCGCATCCCAGAAGGGCGGGAACAGGATGTACAGCGCCAGGACCACCAGCGCCGCCTTCAACACCCACAGTACGGCACCGGCAAAACCTTCCCAGAAGGACTGGACGCGATTGCTTTCCCTCGCCATGGCGCCTCGCCGAAATATCGCTGACGGCAGCTAAGTTACTGCGCCCGGCAGCGGCTACACAATACAGCCTGGACCCCGCAAGACGGGTTGGGCAAAGCTGATAGTGGCTTGCTAAGTCCGCTCGTCGGCCACGGCCGGGACCAATTCCCGAGGTTGGGAAGAATTGCCGGCTCGGCGCTGGACGTGCCAGGCCTGAAGCAGCTTGACGAAGGTGATGGGTTTGAAGAGGACGGTAAATCCCTTGTGGTTCTTCTTGAGAAATTCCGTCGACGCCAGCTCGCCGGTCAGGAGAACGGCATTGATGGGATAGCCGACGTCTTGCTGGAGCCGGTCGAGGAGGTCCAGGCCGCTCATGCCCGGCAGCCGGAAGTCGGAAACGTAGTAATCCGCCCGCAGCGCCTCGGCATCCGCCAGGGCGCTTTCGGCGTTGGGGTGCAGGATGGCCCGCATTCCCTGGGCCTCGCAGGCTGCCCGGATTGCTGTCCCCACGGCCGCATCGTCCTCCACCACCATCACCGTGCTGCCCTCGAAGCCGTCAAAGGAATCCGGCACTTCCGGTGCGGCCACCGGCGCGGCTACCTCGTCAGCCAGGGGCAGGCTGAATTCGAAGATGCTTCCCCGTCCGGGCAGGGAGTGGCAACGTACCTCGGCACCCAGTAGCCGGGACAGGCGGCGGACGATGGACAGGCCGAGGCCGACTCCTTTGGCCCGGTCCCGCTCCCGGTTGCCGATCTGGAAATACTCGTCGAAAATTTTCTGCCGGAATTCGTCCGGGATCCCGATGCCCGTATCCCAGACCTGGACCAGGAGTTGCCCGCCGCGCCGGCGCATGCTCACCAGGATGCCGCCCTGGTCGGTGTACTTGATGGCGTTGCCGACCAGGTTGCCCAGCATGCTGAGCAGCAGCTTGCCGTCCGTCTGGACCGCCAGGGGAGTGTGGGGATAGAAGTACTTGAAGCGTAGCCGCTTCTTCCGGGCCAGGGAGGAGAATTCGGCATCGATTTTCTGGAAGATCCAGTCGATAGGCACGGTCTCCATGTTGGCCTTGACCAGGCCGGCATCCAGCTTGGAAATGTCGAGGAGGGCGTTGAGCAGGTCCCCCAGGGAAGTGAGCGACAGGGACAGGTAATTCATCAGCTGGCGCTGCTCGTCGTTGAGCGGGGTGGCGTTCAGCGCCGCATGGAAGAGGCTGATGGCCTGGAGGGGCTGGCGCAGGTCGTGGCTGGCGGCGGCGAGGAACTCGCTCTTGGCCTGGTTGAGGCGCTGGGCTTCCTCCTGGGCCAGGCGCATGGAGTGGGTACGGGCTTCCACCAGCCGCTCCAGCCCGTCCCGATGTTCCAGAAGTTCCTTCTCGGCCAGGTCGCGGGCCTCGTCGTGGCGCTTGAGGCCGTCGAGGAGGGCGTTGAGCAGGTCCCCCAGGGAAGTGAGC
>JBLNBI010000325.1:0-7373 GCA_050259815.1 Actinomycetota bacterium
CCGCTCCACTACACGGCCGCGGACGAACAGCCAAACCCAGTGCCCTGCCCGATGGCGGAAGCGGCCCTCGCACTCGAAGACCGGCACTTCGCCCGCCACATGCTGCTCTGCCGCCGCGAGAATTTGCGGCCGGTCATCCGGATGAATCCAGTCGATCCAGGTTTCCGGCAGAAGACGGAAGTCCTCAGGCGGGTATCCGAGCATCTCGGCAAGACGGGGGTTGAAGCTGGTCATGCCGACGGAGACCAGCCAGTCCCAGGTCCCCAGGTCCGCCCCCTGCAGGGCGAGGCCGAGATGCTCCTGGCTGGCCTTGAGGGCCTGGTCCCGGGCATTGATGTCGCCCACCATGGAAGCCAGGGCGGAATCGATTTCCCGCAGCTCCCGGATCGTGCTCGGCTCTTGCTCGCCCAGCGCCCGCTCTCCCGCGCCGATCCGGCGGATATTGTCATGGAGGCGCTCGGCCCAGCGCACGAAGGAGCGGTTGATGGCCTGCTGGCCGATCAGTACCGAGCCAATGCCGAGCAGAACCAACAGGGCCAGATGGGTAAGAAAATCGCGATCGACGTTGGCGAGCACCGTCGCCTTCGGTGCGCCGATCACCACATGCATTTCTCCGCCGGCCGCCTCCAGGGGACCGATGCCGTAAAGGTAAGACTGCCCGTCCTTGCCGGTCAGTTCGTGCATGCCGGCGCTTGGACGGGTCTGCAGGAAGGCGGCAAGCTGGCTGTCCTCCGAAAGCCGGCTGGAATCCCCGCCGCCGGCCGGCTGCCGGAAAAGCACCTCCCCATCGGGCGCGACGATGGCCGCCTCCCAACCCGGAGGCAACCGATTGGCGAATGCCAGATCCGCCGTCCAGGCCAATCCCATGTTGGCGAACAGGACAGCCCTGACGCCGCCGGATGCATCGAGCAAGGGAGAAGCGAAGACGATTCCCGGCTGCCTGCTGATCCGCCCCTGCCAGTAATAGCCCTGGGAGAATTCCTTCCTCTCCATAACCTCCTTGAACCAGGGAGCATCGGAGAAATCGAGGGGAGACGGCCGGGGCAGCCCGCTGCAGAGCAGCACCCCATCCGGCCGGACGGCGCCAAAATTGAGGTAATCCCGCTGGTCCTGCATCAGGCGCAAGGACTGGTGCCCGCACTCCGCCGAATCCAGGCGGTCCGGGGAGAGGGAATTGGCCATGATGCGGAGCACTTCCCGGGTGTGCTTTATCCGGTAGGTTTCCTCCATCAGGGCGGAACGGATCAACTGCTGGAAATCCCGCTCCACCCTCGCCAGGGCCTGGGCCCGCTGGTCCACATAGACCAGGAGGGAATAGACGAAGAGGGGCACGGTAACGATTGCCACCAGCATCCAGACACGGCCTCTCAAGCCGAACAAACGGTCCATTCCCCCTCCCGAATCCAACCATGTTGCGGGCATGAACCCGGCGCCCGGCATCTTGGACGAACAATCGTAGAAGTTCAGGGGAAATATGACAAGCCACGCGGCAGGCACGCCGACCGGAAACGGCTTCCGGGGCCGGAAAAGCAAAACGCCGACTCGGTGGAGTCGGCGTTGCTTGAATTCTGGTGGCCAGTCGCGGAATCGAACCACGGACACGCGGATTTTCAATCCGCTGCTCTACCAACTGAGCTAACTGGCCGAAGAGAGCGCGCATTATAGCCATGTCGCCCTACCCCTGCAAGCCGTTTTGAAAAAAATCAGGTACCGATGGGCGGCGACTGGCGATACAGCTCGGAGAAGTCCTCCGGCGGAGGCGGCGGCGGGGGCGGAGGACGCCAGGCGGGGAAGACCACCCGTGCCACGGAACCGGGGCCGCCGGCGTTGGGATGCAGGGAGGCGGAAGCTCCGTGCTGGTTGGCAATTTCCCGAACGATGGCCAGCCCCAACCCGCTGCCTTCGGTGGTGGCGTCATCCACCCGGTAGAAGCGTTCGAACACCAGTTCGGCCTGTTCCTCGCTGATGCCGATGCCCGTGTCTTCGATCTCCAGGACGGCGAAGTCGCCATGGACCAGCACCCGGCAGGTCACCCGCCCGCCGGCCGGGGTGTAGCGCAGGGCATTGTCGATGAGGTTCTTGGCCAGCTCCCGGAGCAGGAAGGGATTGCCGACCACCAAGGCGGGGGTATCGCCCTCGAAGCCCAGGTCGATATCCTTGTCCAGGGCCCGCATCACCCAATCCTCCACCACCTCCCGCAGGAGCACGGTCAGGTCGATGGGGTCCTTGTTCTGCTGGGCGGATTCGCCGGCCTCGGTGCGAGCCAGGGTCAGCAGCTGGTTGATGAGGCGGCCGGCCCGGTCCACCCCGGTAGCGATCTGGCGCAGGGACTGGCGCAGGGCTTCCGGGTCGGTTTCCCGCATGGCGAACTGGGCTTGGGTCTTCAGGCCGGTAAGCGGCGTGCGCATCTGGTGGGCGGCGTCGGCCACGAAGCGGTGCTGGGCGTCCACGTTGCGCTTCATGCGGTCCAGCATGGCGTTGAAGGCTTCGACCAGGGGCTCCAGCTCCTCGGGAACGCGGCGGGTGGCGATGGGGGAAAGGTCGGCGGGCTCCCGGGCCTCGATGGTCTGGCGCAGCCGCGTCAGGGGCCGCAGCCCCCGGGAGAGGCCGAACCACACCAGCATGACCGCCAGGGGAATGATGACGAACTGGGGCAGGATGACGCTGGCGACGATCTTGTTGCTGAGCTGGGTGCGCTTTTCCAGCGTCTCACCCACCTCCACCAGGATCCACTTCTCCCTGGGCAGCTTGGCGTCGCTCAGGTAGGTGTAGGCAACCCGCAGGTCCTGGCCGCGAAAATCGGCTTCGCGGAAATAGATTTCCCCCGGCTCGGCCAAGTCATCAGCCAGGTCGTCGGGGGGCGGCAGTTCCCGGTCGCCGGCCAGGAAGGAGCCATCCCGGGTGACCACATGGAAATAGACGTTGTCGGTCTCGTCGGCCCGCAGGAAAGCCCGGGCGGAGCCGGGCAGATTGACCACCGCCTTGCCCCCCAATATCTTGACCTGGCGGGCCACCGCCATGACGTGTTCCCGCAGCGCCTGGTCGTAGGGAAAGCTCGCCACGTTGCTGGCGAAGTAATGGGTGACGGCGATGGACAGGGGCCACACGAACAGCAGCGGGGCCAACATCCAGTCGAGAATCTCGCCGAATAGCGAGCGCTCGCCCTCAGCTCCGGGATTGCTCGTCTTGGGGCTTTTCAAGGCAGTAGCCGAGGCCGCGGACGGTTACGATGCGCACGCCGCCGGGTTCCAGTTTCTTGCGCAGGCGGTGGACATAGACTTCGATGGCGTTGTGGCTGACTTCCTCGCCCCACCCGCACAGATGATCCACCAGCTGATCCTTGCTGACCAGGCGGCCGGCCCGGGTCAGGAGGAATTCCAGAAGGCCCAGTTCCCGGGCCGACAGGTCCAGGGGCTGGCCGTTGATGTGGGCCACGCGCCCTACCTGATCGTAGGTGAGCTGGCCGAATTCCATGACCGGGGTAGTGCCTGCGGAGCGCCGCGTGAGTGCCCGCACCCGGGCCTCCAGTTCGGCCAGTTCGAAGGGCTTGGCCATGTAGTCGTCGGCCCCCAAGTCGAGGCCTTTCACCCGGTCGCTGGTGCCGTCCAGGGCGGTGAGGATGAGGACGGGCACCTGGGATTTGCGGGCCCGCAAACGCTTGAGGACCTCCAGGCCGGGCAGCTTGGGCAGCCCGAGGTCCAGGATGAGGAGATCGTAACTGCCGGTCATCAGGGCGACGTCGGCGTCGGCGCCGGTATAGGCGCAGTCGACCGCATAGCCGGTTCGCTTCAGGGAGCGGGAGATGCCGTCGGCGATGATGGTGTCGTCTTCCGCGATCAGGATTCGCATGGCTCGATTGCCTTGGGTTAAGTACCTAAGAAACGTAAGATTTTTGTAAGACTACGGCATTAATCTCCTGCCCGCTGTTCTCCTTTTATGGTCTTAGGAGTCGGGGCGTCTGCCGCGACTCAGGGGGCATCCGATCCTGCACTGGGTCGCCCCCTGGCCCTTTTTCCCTACATTCTTTCCCAAGTGTAACAAATTCGCCGCCCTGCGATTCCCGTAGCGCCGCGCCCTTGCCTTTTTTCCGCAGTGAACGGAAATAAAAAAACCCGGGCCGAAGCCCGGGTTCAAGCGCGAGGTGTTGTAACTCTTTACTTAGTGAGCGGAGGCAGCCGCGGCACCGACACCGGTCTCGGACCGGATCTGCTGGGCCGGGTACAGGGCACGTTCCTTCTTGGCCTGCTCGGAGTTGTCCAGGATGGACACCAGCCAGATGGTCAGGAAGGCCGCGGTCATCGAGAAGATGGCCGGGGAGTTGTACGGGAACCAGGCGGAGCCCTTCGGGTTGCCCATCACGGCTTCCCACACGCTGGCGGAGCCGACGGTGAGGATCAGAGCCATGAACAGGCCGACGAAGCCACCGGCCACGGCGCCCTTGGTGGTGCAGTTCTTCCACAGCACGGACATGAAGAGGACCGGGAAGTTGGAAGAGCAGGCCACGGCGAAGGCCAGCATCACCATGTAGGCGACGTTTTCCTTCTCGAAGGCGATACCCAGCACGATGGCGAGGATGCCCAGGGCAACGGTGGTCATCTTGGAAACCCGCAGTTCGTCATCGGAAGAGGCTTGGCCCTTCTTGAAGACGGTGGCGTACAGGTCATGGGACACGGCGGAGGCGCCGGACAGGGTCAGACCGGCAACCACGGCCAGGATGGTGGCGAAGGCCACGGCGGAGATGAAGCCGAGGAACAGGTCGCCGCCGACAGCCTTGGCGAGGTGCACCGCAGCCATGTTGCCGCCGCCCTTCAGGCCCTTGGCGATTTCGCCGCCGACGTAGAAGTCGGTCGGGTTCTGGACCAGGTTGGTGATGGCGCCGAAGCCGATGATGAAGGTCAGGATGTAGAAGTAGCCGATCCAGGTGGTCGCCCAGGCAACGGACTTGCGGGCTTCCTTGGCGTTCGGCACGGTGAAGAAGCGCATCAGGATGTGCGGCAGGCCGGCGGTACCGAACATCAGGGCCATACCGACGGAGATCGCGGAGATGGGATCCTTGATGAGGGCGCCCGGAGCCATGATGGCGTCGTGCTTGGAGTGGACTTCAACCGCCTTGGTGAAGAGGACTTCCGGGGAGAAGCCGAACTGGAGCAGCACGGCGACGGCCATGAAGGTGGCGCCACCCAGCAGCATGACGGCCTTGATGATCTGCACCCAGGTGGTGGCGGTCATGCCGCCGAAGAGCACGTACATCATCATGATGATGCCCACCAGGATTTCGGCGTAGAGGTACTCCATGCCGAACAGCACCTTGATGAGCTGACCGGCACCGACCATCTGGGCGATCATGTAGAAGGCCACGACGACCAGGGAGCCGGTGGCGGCGAAGGCGCGCATCGGGGTCTGGGAGAAGCGGTAGGAGGCCACGTCGGCGAAGGTGAACTTGCCGAGGTTACGCAGGCGCTCCGCCATCAGGAAGGTGATGACGGGCCAGCCGACCAGCCAGCCGATGGAGAAGATCAGGCCGTCGAAGCCGTTGGCGAACACGAGGCCGGAAATACCCAGGAAGGAAGCGGCGGACATGTAGTCGCCGGCAATGGCCAGGCCGTTCTGGAAGCCGGTGATGCCGCCGCCGGCGGTGTAGAAGTCGGCCGCAGACTTGGTCTTGGCCGCCGCCCACTTGGTGATCCAGAGGGTGAAGGCGACGAAGATGCCGAACATGGTGATGGCAGTCCAGTTGGTGGCCTGCTTGGTGGTATTGCCGAGGTCGGCACCAGCAGCGAAGGCGCCGCCGACCACAGCCAGGGCGCCAAGGCCCGCAAGGATGTGCTTGGTCTTCATATTACTTCTGCGCCTCCTTGATGATGGCTTCGTTGGTGTCGTCGAACTCGGTGTTGGCGCGACGGACGTAGATCCAAGTAAGGACGATGGTGAAGGCGATAACGCCGACGCCCAGGGGAACGCCCAGGCTGGTGGTCATGCCGCCGCCCAGCTTCTGGGCCAGCAGGTCCTTGTCGAAGGCGACCAGGAGGATGAAGCCGTAGTAGGCGATCATTCCGATGATGGTCATCAGGATGGAGTAAGAGTTGCGCTTACTCACGAATTCCTGGAATTTCGGGTTTGCCCGAATCCGGTCCTGTATGTCTTGCATTGATTTGCTCCTCAGCACGTATTTGGTTATTGAAGCATTGCTGCAGAGCCTAATTTATGGGGACCTACTTACGCATAGCTTACAGACTGTTACATAAGTTGCACATAAAGGAATTCCTTACGAATAAATACATAAAAAAAGCCCCGCACGGGGCGGGGCTTCCTTGAGCAGAGAGGCTCGGACGGGAATTACATGCCCATGTCCATGCCGCCCATGCCGCCCATACCACCCATGCCGCCGGGCATAGCGGGCTTTTCTTCGGCCAGCTCGCCCACCATGCACTCGGTGGTCAGCATCAGGCCGGCGACGGAAGCGGCGTTCTGCAGCGCGGTGCGGGTGACCTTGGTGGGATCCAGCACGCCCATTTCCACCATGTCGCCGTACTGGCCGGTGGAGGCGTTGTAGCCGAAGTTGCCGGAACCGTTCTGGACCTTGTCCACCACCACGGAGGGCTCGTCACCGGCGTTGGCGACGATCTCGCGCAGGGGCTGTTCCATGGCGCGCAGGACGATCTTGATGCCGGCGTCCTGGTCGTGGTTGTCGCCCTTCAGGTCCTTGATGGAGGCGCGGGCACGGATCAGGGCGACGCCGCCGCCGGCCACGATGCCTTCTTCAACGGCAGCGCGGGTGGCGTGCAGGGCGTCTTCGACGCGGGCCTTCTTTTCCTTCATTTCGACTTCGGTGGCGGCACCGACCTTGATGACGGCAACGCCGCCGGCCAGCTTGGCAACACGCTCCTGCAGCTTCTCGCGATCGTAGTCGGAGGTGGCTTCCTCGATCTGGACGCGGATCTGCTTGACGCGGGCTTCGATGGCGGCAGCTTCGCCGGCGCCGTCGATGATGGTGGTGTTTTCCTTGGCCACTTCGACGCGCTTGGCCTGGCCCAGATCCTTCAGGGTGGCCTTTTCCAGGGTCAGACCGGTCTCTTCGGAGATGACGGTGCCGCCGGTCAGGATGGCGATGTCTTCCAGCATGGCCTTGCGACGGTCGCCGAAGCCCGGGGCCTTGACGGCGACGGTCTTCAGGATGCCGCGGATGTTGTTCACCACCAGGGTGGCCAGGGCTTCGCCATCCACGTCTTCAGCGATGATCAGCAGCGGGCGGCCGGCCTTGGCCACTTGCTCCAGCACCGGCAGCAGGTCGCGGATGTTGGAAATCTTCTTGTCGAACAGCAGGACAAAGGGGTTCTCCATCAGGGCCATCTGCTTGTCGCCGTTGTTGATGA
>JBLNBI010000326.1:0-11833 GCA_050259815.1 Actinomycetota bacterium
TGGCGGTTCCCATCTACCAGACCACGTCCTACGCTTTCGACAGCACCCAGCACGGTGCCGACCTCTTCGACCTCAAGGTGCCGGGCAACATCTACACCCGCATCATGAACCCGACCCAGGACGTCCTGGAAAAGCGTGTCGCCGCCATGGAAGGCGGTATTGCCGGCCTGGCCCTGGCCTCCGGCATGGCGGCCATCACCTACGCCATCCTGACCATCGCCGAAGCCGGTGACAACATCGTCACCAGCTCCACCCTCTACGGCGGCACCTACAACCTGTTCGCCCACACCCTCCCCCAGTACGGCATCGAAGTGCGCTTCGCCGACTATCGTGACCCCGAGTCCTTCGAAAAGCTGATCGACGGCAAGACCAAGGCCGTCTTCTGCGAATCCGTGGGCAACCCCCTGGGCAACATCACCGACTTCGAGAAGCTGGCCGAAATCGCCCACAAGCACGGCGTGCCCGTGATCGTGGACAACACCGTGCCCTCCCCCTACCTGTGCCGGCCCTTCGAGCACGGCGCCGACATCGTGGTCCACGCCCTGACCAAGTACCTGGGCGGCCATGGCAACAGCATCGGCGGCATCATTGTCGATTCCGGCAAGTTCCCCTGGGCCGACCACAAGCAGAAGTTCAAGCGCCTGAACGAACCCGACGTGTCCTACCACGGCGTGGTCTATACCGAAGCCCTCGGCCCCGCCGCCTACATCGGCCGGGCCCGGGTGGTGCCGCTCCGCAACATGGGCGCCGCCATCAGCCCGTTCAACGCCTTCCTGATCCTCCAGGGCATCGAAACCCTGGCCCTGCGCATGGACCGCATCTGCGACAACTCCCTGGCGGTGGCCAAGTTCCTGCAGAACCATCCGAAGGTGAGCTGGGTCAATTACGCCGGCCTGCCGGAGCACAAGGACCACGCCCTGGTGCAGAAGTACATGGGCGGCCGGGCTTCCGGCATCCTGAACTTCGGCGTCAAGGGCGGCCGGGAAGGCGGCGGCAAATTCCAGGACGCCCTGCAGCTTGTCACCCGCCTGGTGAATATCGGCGACTGCAAGACCCTGGCCTGCCACCCGGCCTCCACCACCCATCGCCAACTAGCGCCGGAAGAGCTGGCCAAGGCCGGCGTGTCCGAGGACATGATCCGTCTGTCCGTCGGCATCGAGCATGTGGACGACATCATCGCCGACCTGGACCAGGCCCTGGCTGCCGCCTGATCGACGGGCCGGCTACTTGGCCGGCGGCTTATCCGGGCCGCTGCCCTTCGGGGCGGCGGCCTTTTTCTTTGCGGGAGGGCGGTGCCTGCCCTCTTCGGCGAAGTCGTGGCGAACCGCGGCCATCTCGGCGATGGTGGCGGCGACCACAAAATTGACGCTTCCGGGCGGAACGGCACCGTCCGCATCCGGCTGGCCGATGGGCATATCGCTCAGGATCTCCATGGCGCTGTCGAAGTCGGCCACCGCGTAGATGTGGAACTTGCCGTCCGCCACCGCCTGCACCACATCCTGGCGCAGCATCAGGTGCTGGACATTGGCGGAGGGGATGATCACCCCGTGCTCGCCATTGAGGCCCCGGGCCTTGCAGATGTCGAAGAAACCCTCGATCTTCTCGTTCACCGCCCCGATGGGCTGCACCACCCCATACTGGTTCACCGAGCCGGTCATGGCCAGGGACTGCTTCAAGGGAATGCTGCCCAGGGCGGAGACCAGGGCGCAGAGTTCGGCCAGGGAAGCGCTGTCGCCGTCGATGTCCCCATAGGACTGCTCGAACACCACGCTGGCGTTCAGGGACAGGGGCATCACCCGGCCGTAGCGGGAAGCCAGGAAGGAGGTCAGGATCATGACCCCCTTGGAATGGATGGGGCCGCCCAGTTCGATTTCCCGCTCGATGTCGATGACCTCCCCCTCCCCCATGCGCACGGCGGCGGTGATGCGCACCGGATGGGCGAAGACGAAGTCCCCCAGTTCCAGGGCAGCGAGACCGTTCATCTGGCCCACCTGCCGCCCCTCCGTGGCGATGAGTAGCACGTTCCTCAGGATGGCGCTGTGCTGCTCCTCCCGGATACGGTCCAGGCGCCTTACCTGGGCCGCCAGGGCCTGCTCCACATGGCTGCGGGAAATACGCTCGGCCTTGGCCTTGCCGGCCAGGTAGTCGGCCTCCACCAGGAGGTCGGTGAGGCGGCGCAGTTCCGTGGTCAGGCGCTCTGCATCTTCCGCTACCCGGGCGGCATGCTCGATGAGGCGGCCGACGGCGTCCGCCCGCAGGGGGCGCAACTTCTCCCGCCGGGCCAGGGTAGCGAGCAACCGGGCGTAGAGGCCGGTGTTCTCGGCGCTCCGCTCGATCTCGCTCTCGAAATCCGCCGCCACCTTGAATTGCTCGACGAATTCCGGGTCCATCTCCGCCAGAAGGTAATAGACGATGCGCTCGCCCACCAGGACCACCTTCACGTTCAGGGGGATGGGCTCGGGCACCAGTTGCTGGGTGCTGGCGAGGCCGTACATCTCCCCCAGGGACTCGATGCGGATTTCTCCGGCCTTCAGGATGCGCTTCAGCCCCTCCCAGGCGTAGGGCTGCATCAGGAGGCGCGCAGCATCCAGGACCAGGTAGCCGCCGTTGGCCCGGTGCAGGGCGCCGGATTTGATCAGGGTGAAGTTGGACACCAGCATGCCCATGTGGGCGATGTGCTCCACCCGGCCGATGAGGTTCTGGAAGGTCGGGTGATCCTCGTAGATCAGGGGCCGCCCGCTTTGCCCAGTGTTGTCCACCAGGAGATTGACCAGATAGCGCTGCACCGAAAGGCTGCCGGAAAAGAGCAGGATCTCCATCTCCCCTTCTGACTTCTGGCTCTCCCGCAGGGTATCGCCGGTCTCCACCACGTCCTTCTCGATGCCATCGAGGAATGCCCGGACTTCCGGGAGATCGGCGTAGGTGGTCCGCAGCTCCTCGACCAAGTGCCCTACCCCAGCCTGGAGGGCATCCCGGCTGGCCCGCTTGATCTTCTCCTGAACCTCCCGCCGCCAATGGGGAAACTGCAGAACGATCTTGTGGAGCTGCTCCTGGAATTGCTCCAGGAGGGCGTTGAGTTCCTTTTGCTTGTCTTGCGGAAGGGCATCGAACTCGTCCGAGCTCATGGTCTCGTTCTCGTTCTTCGTGGGCACCACGGTGAAGCCCTCGGAGGTGCGGACCAGGGCGATGCCCTTGCCCAGTGACTCCTGCCCCAGCTGCCGGAGAGCCTGTTCCTCCCGCTCCTTGTATTCCTGCTGGAGGGCCTCGACCCGGATGCGGTGCTCGTCGCTCTCGAAGGCGGCGGCGATGGCCGGCCCCAGTTCGCCGACGAAGCGCTGCATGTCGTCCCGCAGCTTGGCGCCGCGGCCGGCGGGCAGACGCAAGAGGCTGGGCCGCCGGGCGTCGGTGAAATTATTGACGTAGCACCAGTCGCAAGGGACCTCGTCGCCACCGCCTTCTGATTGGATCAGTCGCCGGACCACGGCATGGCACCCGCTCCCCTGATCCCCGAGGACGAAGAGGTTGTAGCCGGGACGGCGGATATCGAGGCCGAAACGCAGGGCCTCCACCGCCCGGCCATGGGCGAACTCCTCACCCAGGTCGGGCAGTTCGTCGCTGGTGTCGAATTTCAGGTGTTCGGGATTGCAGGCGGTATAGAGCTGGGCGCAGGAGAGCGCGAATTTTTCGTGCATGGTTGGCCTCTTGTCGGTGTCCGGGCGCGCCCGGCGCTTTATGTACCGCCAGCCTACCGCAATTCCTCGACCATGAGCCAGACAGAGCGGCTGTCCCGCAATTCGCCGGTGGAGCGGCTCCAGCCGCTTCCTTCGCTGACTGCTGCCTGGCGGCCGGTACCGCCCACTTCAATCCACTCTCCCAGGCGGCCGGAAATGGTGGTCGTCATCCGTTGGGTGGCGGCCGCGCCGTAGCGGCCGGGGCTGTCGGCTTGCTGGCTGATTTCCAAGGTAACCCGGTCACCATTGAGATGGGGTTCGGCGTAGAAGCCCTGGCCGATGTCCCGATAGACAATGCCTTCGGTCACCACTGCGCCCCCCGGACCCACTGCCATCTGCCGCATGGGCACGGGGACCGAATAGCCCACCTGGATGAAGGCCCGGCCGCCCTCGATGGTCTGGACCATCTGATTGCCGGCCTCGCTACGGGCGCTACGGGTGTCCCAGACCTGGCCGTTGGCCTCGACTCGCCGGGTGCTGCCCAGGACCACCTGGCCGGAAACGCTTCCGCCCCGGTTGCCGTTCTCGACGCCCCGATTCTGGCTGACGTGAATCACCAGACGCCGGGTCGGCGTATCGATGGCCGCCAATGCTCGCTTGATCTCCTCCCGGTTCCGGGGAGAAGCACGGAGGAAAAGCTGGTTGTTCATCCCGGACAAGGTGCCGCCGGGCTCGACCAGAGGTTCGAGGACGGGCAGCACCCGGTCCACCGTCTGGTGCCTGAGGGGAATGACCTCCAGCCCCTGCTGGGCCCAGGCCGGCAGGGCTAGGAGGGACAGAACCAGGATCAGGAGTCGCCACATGTTCTCTGCTCCCCCCGCCGGTCACTCTGCCGCGTTGTGGGGCTGGGCCAGGTAATCCCGGGATCGCATTTCCGTCAGCCGGCTCACGGTCCGGAAGAACTCGCCCGCCTGGGTACCCTGGGTGTACAGCTCTTCCGGGGCACACTCGGCGGTGGCGATGAGCTTGACCTTGTGGTCGTAGAACACATCCACCAGCCAGGTGAAACGCCGGGCCTCGGAGGCCTGATGCTGGGTCATGCGGGGAATGTGGGAGAGCAGGACGGTGTGATAGCTCCTAGAGATTTCCAGGTAGTCGTTCTGGGACCGGGGTCCGCCGCACAGGGTCTTGAAATCAAACCAGATGACGCCGTTGGCCCGGCGTACCGTCTCGATATTCCGCCCCAGCACCTCGATGCTGCCCCCCTTCTTGCCTTCCTCTCCAGACACCAGGCGGAAGTAGTCGAGCATCTTCTTCTCCGCATCGGAGTCGTCGGGATAATGGTAAATCTCCACCTGTTCCAGGGTACGCAGGCGGTAGTCGATGCCGGCTTCCACCTCGATCACCTCCATCTGCTTCTTAAGAAGCGCGATGGCGGGCAGGAACTGGTCCCGTTGCAGGCCGTTGGGGTAGAGGTTGTCCGGCGGGTAATTGGAGGTCATCACCAGGATGACGCCCCGCTCGTAGAGCCCCTCGAGCAGACGCTTCAGGATCATTGCGTCGGCGATGTCGGAGACGTGGAATTCGTCGAAACACAGCAGCCGGACGTCCTTGGCGATGCGGTCAGCCACCTTCATCATGGGGTCCGGTTCGCCCTTGAAGGTTTCCAGCTCCCGATGGATGACCTGCATGAAGGAGTGGAAGTGGATGCGCTTCTTGCGCCGGTAGGGCACGGTGTTGAAGAAGCAGTCCATCAGGAAGCTCTTGCCCCGACCCACGCCGCCCCAGAAATAGACGCCCTTGGGCGGCGTCGGCGGATTCAGGAGGCGCTTCAAGGTGCTGCCCCGGGCCACCTTGAATTCCAGGAGATCAGTGTAGAGGCGCTGCAGGGATTCGGCAGCCGCCTTCTGGGCGGCGTCGGCCACGTAGCCGAGCTCTTCGAGGAGCCCCATGTAGGCATCAAGCATACCCATGGGGGAGACATTCAGTTTTTTGTGAGGCATGGAATCTATCGCGCCGTTCTAAGGCATTGGCAAGCCGGACGCGTATTTTGCCAAATAAAAAGGCGGGTGCGTTGCCGCTACCCGCCTTTTGGGGACTGCTGAAGCCGATTAGAAGTGGATGGACCGCTTGTCGCAGGCCAGGGCCGCTTCGTGGACGATTTCCGACAGGGTCGGGTGGGCGTGGCAGATGCGGCCCAGGTCCTCGGAGGCACCGGCGAACTCCATGGTCACGGCACCTTCGGCGATCAGCTCGGAAGCATTCACGCCGATGATGTGGACACCCAGGATGCGGTCGGTCTTGGCATCGGCCAGAACCTTGACGAAACCGGAGGCATCGCCGTGGCCCAGGGCGCGGCCGCTGGCCAGGAAGGGAACCTTGCCCGGCTTGTAAGCAATGCCTTCGGCCTTGAGCTGCTGCTCGGTCTTGCCGACCCAGGCAATTTCCGGATGGGTGTAGATGACGCCCGGGATGGTGTCGAAGTTGCAGTGGCCAGCCTGGCCGGCGATCAGCTCGGCAACCATGATGCCTTCCTCGCTGGCCTTGTGGGCCAGCATGGGGCCGCGAACCACGTCGCCGATGGCCCAGACGTTCTCGGCGCTGGTCTTGCAGTGGCCGTCCACTTCAACCTGGCCGCGCTCGTTGATCTTGACGCCGACGGCTTCGGCATTGAGGCCATCGGTGTTGGGCACGCGGCCGACGGAGACGATCAGCTTGTCGCATTCCAGCTTCTGGACGCCGTCCTTGGTCTCGTATTCGACGGTGACGCCCTTCTTGCCAGTGGTGACCTTGCCGACTTTGACGCCGATGTTGATCTTGAGGCCCTGCTTGGTGAACAGCTTGAGGGCTTCCTTGGCCACGTCCTGATCGGCGAAGGGCATGAAGTCCGGAGCACCTTCCAGGATGGTGACGTCGGCACCCAGGCGGCGCCAGACGGAGCCCAGTTCCAGGCCGATGACGCCGGCGCCGATGACGCCCAGGCGCTTCGGCACGGCGTTGAAGTCCAGCGCACCCTCGTTGTCGCAGATCACCTTGTTGTCCACGGCGATGCCGGGCAGGTGGCGGGGCTTGGAGCCGGTGGCGACGATGACGTGCTTGGCCTGGACCAGCTCTTCGCCGACCTTGACCTGATACACGCCGCCTTCACGGCCCACGAAGCTGCCGTGGCCGTTGAGGCTGGTGACCTTGTTCTTCTTGAACAGCATCTTAATGCCGCCGGTCAGCTGGGTGACGATGGTGTTCTTGCGGCCGATCATGGTCGGCACGTCCATGCTCACGCCCTTGGCGGAAATGCCGTGGGTGGCGAAGGAGTGCTCGGCTTCCTCGAACAGTTCGGAGGAGCGCAGCAGGGCCTTGGAGGGGATGCAACCCACGTTCAGGCAGGTGCCGCCCAGGCGGGGCTCGCCCTTGGGGTCGGCGTAGGGATTGGATTCGCAGCAGGCAACATTGAAGCCCAGCTGAGCTGCACGAATGGCAGCCACATAGCCGCCGGGACCGCCGCCGATGACGAGAACGTCAAAATTCTTGGACATTGTTTTCTCCATTGATCTCAAAGGGAAAGGGGCGGGGTGAAGGATATCCCCTCACGCCTCACCCCTTGTTCCTTACTGCATTAGACGCCGAGCAGCAGGCGGGCCGGATCTTCCAGCGCTTCCTTCATGGCCACCAGGCCCAGGACGGCTTCGCGGCCGTCGATGATGCGGTGGTCGTAGGACATGGCCAGATAGTTGATCGGGCGAACCACAACCTGACCATTTTCCACCACAGCGCGATCCTTGGTGGCATGGATGCCGAGGATGGCGGACTGGGGCGGGTTGATGATCGGGGTGGACAGCATGGAGCCGAATACGCCGCCGTTGGAGATGGAGAAGGTGCCGCCGGTCAGTTCCTCGATGGACAGCTTGCCGTCCTTGGCCTTGGCGCCAAATTCGGCGATCTTCTTCTCGATGTCGGCAATGGTCATCTGGTCCGCATTCCGGAGGATGGGCACGACCAGGCCACGGGGGGAGCCGACGGCGATGCCGATGTCGATGTAGCCGTGGTAGACGATGTCGTTGCCATCAACGGAGGCGTTCAGGACAGGGAACTTCTGCAGGGCGGCGCAGGCGGCCTTGACGAAGAAGCCCATGAAGCCCAGGCGAACGCCGTGAGCCTTCTCGAACTTCTCGGCGTACTGCTTGCGCAGCGCCATGACCGGACCCATGTTCACTTCGTTGAAGGTGGTCAAGATGGCGTTGGTGGACTGGGACTGCAGCAGACGCTCGGCGATCCGGGCACGCAGACGGGTCATGGGGACGCGCTGCTCGGAGCGGTTGCCCAGATCCACGCCGGCCGGGGGAACCGGCAGGGCAGCCTTGGCAGCGGTCGGGGCAGCCACCGGGCCGGAAACGGCGGGGGCGGCGGCGGCCTTGATCTGGGCCATCAGGGCGTCTTCCTTGGTGACACGGCCACCGCGGCCGGAACCGGCCACGTCGGCGGCGGAAACGCCCTTCTCTTCCAGGATCTTGCGGGCAGCCGGGCTGGCGGCGCCAGCGGCAGCGGCGGAAGCGGCAGCCGGAGCGGCGGCCACGGCCGGGGCCGGAGCGGCAACGGCAGCGGCGGCAGCCTGGGGCGCGGCAGCGCCGGCCTTAGCTTCGGTGTCGATCTTGGCGATCACTTCGCCGGAGGTAACGGTCTCGCCGTCACCCTTGAGGATTTCCACCAGGACGCCGGCGTCCGGGGACGGCACTTCCAGCACCACCTTGTCGGTTTCGATGTCGATAACGATTTCGTCCCGGGCGACGGCTTCGCCGATCTTCTTCTTCCAGGATGCGAGGGTACCCTCGGCAACGGACTCGGAGAGTTGCGGAACTTTGACTTCGATGATCATGTTGACTCCACTCGTTCGTATTTATCAGTACTCGATCTTGCCCAGGGCGGACGCGACCAGAGCCTTTTGTTGCTCGTTGTGCTTGGCAAGGTAACCGACGGCCGGGGACGAAGAGGCCGGGCGGGAGACCAGGAGCAGCTTCTGCTTGCCGCCGATGGCGGATTCCAGGTGATGGCGGGAAGCAATCCAGTACCAGGCGCCTTGGTTGCGCGGCTCTTCCTGGCACCAGACGATCTCGGTGGCCTTCGGGTACTTCGCCAGTTCGGCTTCCAGGGAAGCCTTCGGGAACGGATACAGCTGCTCCAGGCGGACGATGGCGATGTCCTTGATGCCCTGCTCGCGGCGTGAGGCCAGCAGGTCGTAGTACACCTTGCCGGAACACAGCACCACGCGCTTCACCTTCTTGGCGTCGATCGGATCGATTTCGCCGATGACCCGCTTGAACTCGCCGTTGGCCAGCTCGTCCAGGCTGGACGTGGCGTCCTTGTGGCGCAGCAGGGACTTGGGCGACATGACGACCAGGGGCTTACGCTGCATGCGGACGGCCTGGCGGCGCAGCATGTGGAAGACCTGGGCGGCGGTGGTCGGGACGCACACTTCCATGTTCATCTCGGCACAGGCCTGCATGTAGCGCTCGAGGCGGGCGGAGGAGTGCTCCGGACCCTGGCCTTCGTAGCCGTGGGGCAGCAGCATGACCAGACCGCAGGCACGGCCCCACTTGGCCTCGCCGGAGGAGATGAACTGGTCGATGACCACCTGGGCGCCGTTGGCGAAGTCGCCGAATTGGCCTTCCCAGATCACCATCTCGTAGGGGTTGGCGGACGCGTAGCCGTAGTCGAAGGCCAGGACGGCTTCCTCGGACAGCACGGAGTCGTAGCACTGGAACTTCGCCTGCTTCTCCTGCAGGTTCTGCAGGGTGTAGTAGGTGCCCTCGGCCCAGTTCTCGCGATTCTGGTCGTGGAAGGCGGCGTGGCGGTGGAAGAAGGTGCCACGGCCGACGTCTTCACCGGAGATGCGGACGCCGTAGCCGGAGACCAGCAGGGAGGCGTAGGCCAGGTTCTCGGCCATGCCCCAATCCACCGGCAGCTTGCCCTCGCCCATGGCGGCGCGGTCTTCGACGATCTTCTTGACGCGGGAATGCAGGGTGAAGCCTTCCGGCAGGGAGGTCAGGCGCTTGGCCAGACGCTTCAGCTCGGGCATCGGCACCTTGGTGTCGCAGGTCTCGATGTACTGCTTGGTCAGGTACGGAGTCCAGTCGATGGTGTTCGGGTGCTTGTAGCCAGCCAGAACCGGGTTGTACAGCAGCTCGCCCCGGTCCAGGTGCTCGCGGTATTCCTTGATCATCTTGTCCGGACCGTCGGCCGGCAGCACGCCCTCGGCCACCAGCTTGTCGCCGTACAGCTTGCGGGTACCCGGGTGCTGGGCGACCTTCTTGTACATGAGGGGCTGGGTGACCATCGGCTCGTCCTGCTCGTTGTGGCCGAGCTTGCGGAAGCAGATGATGTCGACGACCACGTCCTTCTTGAAGGTCTGCCGGAATTCGATGGCCAGGCGGGTAACCAGGGCCACGGCTTCCGGATCGTCGCCATTGACGTGGAAGATGGGCGCATCGGCCATCTTGAAGATGTCGGTGCAGTACAGGGACGAACGGTAGTCGCGGGGGTCGCTGGTGGTGAAGCCGATCTGGTTGTTCACCACGATGTGCAGCGTGCCGCCCGTGCCGTAGCCGCGGGTCTGGGCGAAGTTGATCATTTCCTGGTTCACGCCCTGACCGGCCACGGCGGCGTCGCCATGGATCAGTACGGGCAGGACCTTGCTCTTGCCTTCGTCGCCGCGGCGGACCTGGCGGGCGTAGACCGAGCCCTCGACCACCGGGTTCACGATTTCCAGGTGGGACGGGTTGAACGCCAGGGTCAGGTGGCAGGGGCCTCCCGGGGTGGAAACGTCGGAGGAGAAGCCCATGTGGTACTTCACGTCGCCAGCGGACAGGTCGGAGGCCTTCTTGCCTTCGAACTCGGCGAAGAGCATGGAGGGAGCCTTGCCCAGGGTGTTCACCAGGACGTTCAGGCGGCCGCGGTGAGCCATGCCGATGAC
The DNA here is from genome assembly GCA_050259815.1 of Actinomycetota bacterium. GTDB lineage: Bacteria > Pseudomonadota > Gammaproteobacteria > Burkholderiales > Rhodocyclaceae > JAGTRP01. The sequence continues at coordinate 10,636 of JBLNBI010000326.1, forward strand.
GATCTCGTCAACACCGGCGGCGCCGGCGGAACGGATGGCCTCGTCCATGGAGACGATCAGGGACTCGCCGCCTTCCAGGGAGAAGCGCTTCTGGCCGACGTACTTGGTATGCAGGTAGCGTTCCAGGGTCTCGGCAGCGGTCAGGCGCTCCAACAGGCGCTTCTTCTGGTCGGCGGTGTAGGTGGCGCGGGAACGGATGGTTTCCAGGCGATCCTGGAGCCAGCGCTTCTCGACCGTCTGGGTCATGTACATGTACTCGACGCCGATGGGGCCGCAGTAGGTCTGCTTGAGGGCTTCCACCAGATCGCCGAGTTTGGCGTGTTCGGTTCCCATGCGGAAGGAACCGACATTGAAGGTCTTGTTCAGATCGGCTTCGCTAAAGCCGTAGGTGCCCAACTCCAGCTCCGGCAGGGCCGGGCGGGGGGTGCGCTTCAGGGGGTCAAGGTCAGCCCAGCGGGTGCCCTGGAAACGGTAGGCATTGATCAGCTGCAGGACGCCGACCTGCTTCTGGTCGTCGATGGGGGCAGCGGCCGCAGCGGGGCGGAAGCCGCCATCCTTGGCCTGCTCGGCGAAAGCGGCGATGACCGGGGCGTGGGGCACGTCGCGGGCTACGAAGCCGGGCATCTGGGCCAGCTTGTCGAAGTAGTCGCGCCATTGCTCGGGGACCGAGGTCGGGTCATTCAGGTAGTTTTCGTACAGCTCCTCGACGAACGGCGCGTTGCCGCCGAAGTACATCGAGTTTTCGAACAGTTGCGTCATCGTGGTCATATAGGTCACCTCGGGGGTGGTTTCTTCTCTTGGGGTGCGGAGCCGGCAAGCCCCGCGTTGAAAAAAAGGGCGGCCAGACGGCCGCCCTTTCCTTTCTTAGCCGCGTTTGGCCAGCGGTACCACGTCGCGCTTGGCAGCGCCGACGTACAGCTGACGCGGACGACCGATCTTGTACTCGGGATCGGTGATCATTTCTTCCCACTGGGTCATCCAGCCCACGGTACGAGCCAGGGCGAAGATGCAGGTAAACATGGAGGTGGGGATGCCCAGGGCCTTCTGGACGATACCGGAGTAGAAGTCCACGTTCGGGTAGAGCTTCTTCTCGACGAAGTACGGATCTTCCAGAGCGATCTTTTCCAGTTCCATGGCCAGCTTGAACAGGCGATCGTTTTCCAGGCCCAGTTCCTTGAGAACGTCGTTGCACACCTTG
>JBLNBI010000327.1:0-5230 GCA_050259815.1 Actinomycetota bacterium
GGGTCTGGGCTCTCACTCAGACCACCAGGAAGACATCGCGGTAGGAGGCGTACAGCGCTCCCGCCATGACCGGAATGAGGACGAGGAAGCCGAGGCCGAGGAGCAGCGCGGAGAAGAAGAAGAGGACGAAGAGGATCACGCCGTAGATGAGGAAGGCCAGCCAGTTCTTCAGGCAGGCATGGAAGCTGGCCTTCATGGCATCCACGGGCGCCATGTGGTTGAGGAAGACCAGGGCGGGCGCGAACCACACGGCCATGAACAGGGGCGTGGCCAGGACGATGACCAACAGCAGGCCGAGGAGCAGGCTGCCGAAGATGATGCCCAGGCCGACTGGCGTCCCGTCGGCGACGCCGCCGATCACCCCGCCGCCGACCACGATGCCCACCACCAGATGGACGGCGATCATGGCGACGCCGTAGATCAGGCCGACCATCACCAGGTTGCCGGCGCTTTCCTTGAAGCCGACGAAGAGATCGGCGATCTGGGGATCGGCCCCTTCGGACTGCCGCCTGCAGACATGCAGCAGCCCTGCCCCCATGACCGGCATCAGCAGGAAGGTCGCCATCTGGCCCACCAGGGGGACGATGGATGGAGCCATGAGGATGACCAGGGTGAGGACCGCGCAGGCGATCCAGATGCCCGGGTGGGCGACGAACAGGGCCCAGCCCTGGCGAAGCCAGTCGAAACAGGCGCCCGGATCGACGACCCGGCTGGTGCCGTCGAAGGCCCGCGGAGGGACCGGAAATTGTTGGGAATTGTCCATGGGGCGAATGCTATCCGGCAGAGCCCCCAGCGACAAGCCGCAAACGCTCCAGCATCCCGCCGAAATGGGCGGGATCCTTGACGGTCACCACCTCGCCGGGGCGGGGATGATGGCTGTCGTCCAGGCGGGACAGCCAGAAGCGCAGGGCCGCCGCCCGCCGCATGGCCGGCCAGGCTGACGTCTCGGCCGGGGCCAGGGGACGCTCGCCACCGTAGCCCGCCAGCAGGGCTTCCAGGGCGGCCTCGTCGAAGCACCAGTCGTTGGCTGCTACGGCCAGGTCGAAGAGGAGATGGTCCTCGCCGGCGAAATAGAAATCCAGGACGCCGGAGAGTTGCCCGTCCCGCCACAGGACGTTGTCCCGGAAGAGGTCGGCATGGACCATGCCCCGGGGCAGGCCGGAATAGTCCTGGGCCGCCTGGAAGGCCAATTCGTCGGCGAGCAGGTCGTGCTCGTCCCGGGACAGCAGGGGCAGGAGGCGCGCCCCCGTTTCCCGCCGCCACGCCTCTCCCCGGGGATTGGTCAGGACCGGGGAAAAATCGGCGGACAGCCGGTGCAGGCGCCCCAGGGCGGCGCCGATGGCGCGGCAGTGTTCCGGCGTGGGCGACTCGATGCATTTGCCCTCAAGGCGGCTCACCAGGGTCGCCGGCTTGCCGGCCAGGGAGCGCCACAGGGAGCCAGAGCTGTCGGCCTGGGGCCGGGGACAGGGATAGCCCCGATCCGCCAGGTGGGCCATGAGGCGCAGGTAGAAATCCAGCTCGTCGGCCGGCAGGCGCTCGAACAGGGTCAGGACCCAGCGGCCGCCGGCGGTGGTGACGAAATAGTTGGAATTCTCGACCCCGGCCGCGATGCCGGCCAGGTCGATCAGGTTTCCGACGGGGAAGAAGCGAAGCCAGGCCGCGAGATCATCGCGGCCGACGGCGGTATAGACGGACAAGACTTACCAGCTATGAATAACCCACATGGGCGGCTTGGTCACCGGCCCGACAGTATCGGCCTGGACGAAGTTGCCCTGCCCCTGGAAATCCACCAGGTAGAAGGAAGGACCCACCGCCGGCGTCACCTTGATCATGTACAGCCGGCCGTTCACCCGGTACTCCTCCCGGGTCTCCTTCTCGTTCTTGACGATGGTGACCTGGGGTTCGAGGGCGGCGTCGAAGGCTTCCATCCCCGGCGGGGGCGGCGGCACCGCCGGCAGGGGCTGGAGATCGGCAGGCTTGCCGGACTGGGCCCAGGCATTCAGGGCAACCAGGAGCAGGAAGGGAAGAAGGCGAGCGGGGCGCATGGCGATTCCTTGTTGTTCGTCCCTTCGATTCTATTACAAGTTCAACATCATCTCCCGCTCGTTGGGGAGCGGGCTGAACGGGCGAGCCTCGTAGTGTTTGAAGATGGCTTCCACTACCTGGTCCGGCTCGTCGATGAGCTGGATGAGGTCCATGTCGGCGGCGTCGATCATCTTTTCGGCCACCAGGCGATCCCGGAACCAATCCACCATGCCCTTCCAGAAGTCGGAGCACACCAGGATGAGGGGAATCTTGCGGCTCTTGCCCGTCTGGATCAGGGTCAGGGCCTCCAGGAGCTCGTCCAGGGTGCCGAAGCCGCCGGGCATGACCACGTAGGCGCTGGCGAAGCGCACGAACATGTACTTGCGGGCGAAGAAGTGGCGGAAGGTCTGGGAGACGTTCTGGTAGGGATTGGCCCGCTGCTCGTGGGGCAGCTGGATGTTGAGGCCCACGGCCGGGGATTTGCCGTAGAAGGCCCCCTTGTTGGCGGCTTCCATGATGCCGGGGCCACCGCCGGAGATGACGGCGAAGCCCGCATCGGACAGGAGCCGGGCGGTGCGCTCGGTCAGGTCATAGTAGGGGGAGCCCACCGGAACCCGGGCGCTGCCGAAGATGCTGACCGCCGGCTTGATGGTGGAGAGCCGTTCGGTGGCCTCCACAAACTCTGACATAATGCCGAAAATCCGCCAGGATTCCCGCGCCGAGACGCCCTGCAAGAGGGCATCGGTTTCCGCCGGCCGAATGAATTCGTTGTTGTCCTTCATATGTCTCTACTTTTGTTGGTGGACGGTTCGTCCTATCTGTATCGCGCCTTCCATGCCCTGCCCGACCTGAGAAACCGCGCAGGGGAACCGACCGGGGCCATCTATGGCGTGCTGAGCATGCTACGCCGCCTGGAAAGCGACTTCAAGGCGGACTACAAGGCCGTGGTCTTCGACGCCAAGGGCAAGACCTTCCGGGACGACTGGTTCCCCGAATACAAGGCCCACCGCCCCCCCATGCCGGAGGACCTGGCCCGCCAGATCGAACCCATCCACGCCGCGGTCAAGGCCGCCGGCTGGCCGCTCCTGATGGTGGACGGGGTGGAGGCGGACGACGTCATCGGCACCCTCTCCCGCCAGGCGGCCGCCCAGGGCATCGAGACCGTGGTATCCACCGGCGACAAGGACCTGGCCCAGTTGGTCTGTCCCCATGTGCGCCTGGTGAATACCATGAGCAACGAGGTCCTGGACATTCCCGGGGTGGTGGCCAAGTTCGGCGTGCCGCCGGAGCGCATCGTCGATTACCTGGCCCTCATCGGCGACAGCGTGGACGGCGTGCCCGGGGTGACCAAGGTCGGCCCCAAGACTGCCGTGAAGTGGCTCACCCAGTACGGCAACCTGGACGAAGTGATCGCCCACGCCGGCGACATCGGCGGAGTGGTGGGCGAGAACCTGCGGGCCCACCTGGACTTCCTGCCCCTGGGCCGCCGGCTCGTCACGGTCAAATGCGACCTGGAACTGGACCGCCAGCCGACGGACCTGGAGCCCCTGCCCCGGGATGACGACACCCTGCGCGCCGTCTATGAGCGCTTCGAATTCAAGACCTGGCTGAAGGAACTCCTGGGCCAGGCCAGCCAGCCCCAGGCCACCGAGCCGGCCGCTACCGCTGCTGCCGACCCCGCCCCCGCTCCCGCCGCCCCGTTGCCGGAAGACCTGCCCCGGAATTACGAGATGGTCCTGACCTGGGCGCAGTTCGACGCCTGGCTCGCCAAAATCGAGGCCGCCGAACTCACCGCCCTGGACACCGAAACCACCAGCCTGGATTCCTTCGAGGCCCGCATCGTCGGCCTGTCCCTGTCCGTTACCCCGGGGGAAGCCTGCTACATCCCCGTCGCCCACAACGGCCCCGGCGTCGCCGACCAACTGCCTCGGGACGAGGTGCTCAAGCGCCTCAAGCCCTGGCTGGAGGCGGCGGACAAGGCCAAGGTGCTGCAGAACGCCAAGTACGACCAGCACATCTTCGCCAACCACGGCATCGCCTTGAAGGGGGTTGCCCACGACACCATGCTCCAGTCCTACGTCCTGGAATCGGACAAGGGCCACGACCTGGAGCAGCTGTGCACCCGTCACTTGGGCCTGGAGACCATCGCCTATACCGACATCTGCGGCAAGGGCGCCAAGCAGATCTGCTTCGACCAGGTGGACCTGGACACCGCCACCAAGTACGCCGCCGAAGACGCCGACGTGACCCTACGGGTCCATCGCACCCTCTTCCCCCAGTTTGCCGACGAGCCGGGGCTGACCCGCATCTACCGGGACATCGAGATGCCCGCCCGGGAGGTGATCTGGCGCATGGAGCGGAACGGCGTCCTCATCGACTGCGACGAGCTGGCCCGCCAGAGCCACGAGATGGGCAAGAAGATCATGGAGCTGGAAACCCAGGCCCACGAGCTGGCCGGCCAGCCCTTCAACCTTTCTTCTCCCAAGCAGCTGGCCGAGATCCTGTTCGAGCGCCAGGGCCTGCCGGTGAAGAAGAAGACCCCTTCCGGCACCCCGTCCACCGACGAGGAAGTGCTGTCCGAACTGGCCCTGGACTACCCCCTGCCCAAGCTCCTGCTGGAGCACAGGAGCCTGTCCAAGCTGAAGGGCACCTACACCGACAAACTGCCGCGGACGCTCAACCCGGAGACCAAGCGAGTGCATACTCACTTCTCCCAGGCCACCGTGGCGACGGGGCGACTCGCGTCCAGCGACCCCAACCTCCAGAACATCCCGGTGCGCACCGAGGAAGGCCGGCGCATCCGCACCGCCTTCATCGCCCCGGCAGGCTGCAGCATCGTTTCCGCCGACTATTCCCAGGTAGAGCTGCGCATCATGGCCCACCTCTCCGGGGACGAACGCCTACTGCAGGCCTTCACCCACGGCGAGGATGTGCACCGGGCCACTGCCGCCGAGATTTTCGGGGTGACGCCCCTGGAAGTCGGCCCCGACCAGCGCCGGGTGGCCAAGACCATCAACTTCGGCCTCATCTACGGCATGAGCGCCTTCGGCCTCGCCCGCCAGCTGGGCCTGGAGCGGGCGCTTCGGCTGCCTGGGGCCCGGCTCGACGATCGCCGGCACCTGGCCCGCGCCGCTCGGCGGGGAGCTGATCGCCGCGTTCGCCGCGATCGTCTCCGGGGCCCCGGCGGCGACCCACGAGCTGCAGC
>JBLNBI010000328.1:0-5133 GCA_050259815.1 Actinomycetota bacterium
GCACCGGGGCCGCGGCCACTAACGCCGCCGTGGCAGCCCGGAGCGACGGCGGTTTTACCATCGTTGCCGAACACTTCGGCCTTTGGGGCTCCCAGGACATCTTTACCCGCACCTACTCGGCGACAAGTTCTGCGACAGACACCATCCTAAATACGGCTGGGAACGACCTGCTGGACGGAGGGGCAGGTAATGACATTTATAACTTTGCGAGAGGTTCGGGTCGTGATGTGATTGCCGATAATGACGGGACGCCCGGCAATTCCGATCTCCTCTCCTGTGGTGCAACCATCGCGAGCAGCCAGCTATGGTTCCGCCACGTGAGCAACGACCTCGAAGTAAGCATCATCGGTACTTCCGATAAGGTCACGATCCAGGACTGGTATTCAGGTTCAGCTCACCACGTCGAGCAATTCAAGACTGCAGACAACAAGGTGTTGCTGGATACCCGGGTAGAGAACCTGGTCCAGGCCATGGCATCATTCTCGCCGCCCGCTGCCGGACAGACCACGCTGCCCCAGACTTACCAGAACACCCTGGCGCCGGTCATTGCTGCCAACTGGCAGTCCTAGCTAGTTGATTCACCCCTGAGAAGCTCCTCCGTCCCCTGACGGAGGGGCATTTTTCTTATGACCGAACAGATATCATCGAATACCGCGGCAGGTAAAACTGGCGCCTCCGGAACAAGGGGCGGGGAGTTCCAGGGAGCCGCCGTAGATACGGGCCTTCTTGGGCTCGCCATGCTGGCCCGCTTCCATGGGGTTGCCGCTGACCCGGACCAGTTGCTCCACCAGTTCGGCCAACCCGGCCGCCCCTTCGATGCCGCCGATATCCTGCTTGCGGCCAAGCATCTCGGACTTCGGGCGAAACTGGTCCGCACCGACCCGGCCCGTTTAGGAGAAACACCGCTTCCCGCCTTGGCGGTGGATGCAGACGGCCGTTATCTCATCCTGGCCCGGGCGGACGGGGAACAGGTCCTAGTCCAGGCGCCGGGGGAAGAGCGGCCGCAGGTCTTCTCCCTTGCCGACTTTTCTGTCCGCTGGAGCGGGCAACTCATTCTCTTTACTTCCCGCGCCTCCCTGGCCGGGGCGTTGGCCAAGTTTGACTTCACCTGGTTCATCCCGGCGGTGGTCAAGTACCGGAAGCTTCTGGGCGAAATTCTCCTGGTCTCCGTCGCCCTTCAACTCTTCGCCCTGGTAACGCCGCTCTTTTTCCAGGTGGTGATGGACAAGGTATTGGTGCACCGGGGCATAAGCACCCTGGACGTGATCGCCATCGGACTGCTAGTGGTCATGGTCTTCGAAGCGGCGCTTTCCGGACTGCGGTCCTATGTCTTCGCCCATACTACCAGCCGCATCGACGTTGAATTGGGGGCTCGCCTTTTCCGCCATCTGCTGAATCTGCCGCTTGCCTATTTTCAGGCTCGTCGGGTTGGGGACACCGTGGCCCGGGTCCGGGAATTGGAGAACATCCGCCAGTTCCTCACTGGCAATGCCATCACGCTGGTGCTGGATTTCTTCTTCTCCGCGGTGTTCATCGCGGTGATGGTCTACTACAGCGGCTGGCTGACCCTGATGGTAGTCCTGTCGCTGCCCTGCTACCTCGGTCTTTCCCTGCTCATCACGCCGCTCCTGCGGGCCCGGCTTCACGAGAAGTTCAACCGGGGTGCCGAGAACCAGGCCTTCCTGGTGGAGGCGATTAACGGCATTGATACCCTGAAAGCCATGGCGGTAGAGCCTCAGATGACCCGTCGCTGGGACAACCAACTGGCTGCCTACATCGCCGCCGGCTTCCGCACCGCCACCCTAGGCACCCTCGCTCACGAAGGCGTCTCTCTGATCGGCAAACTGGTCACCGTCGCCACCATGTGGCTGGGCGCTCGCCTGGTGATGAGCGGCGAATTGACCGTAGGCCAGCTCATCGCCTTCAACATGCTGGCCGGTCGGGTCGCCATGCCGGTGATGCGGCTCGCCAATCTATGGACGGATTTCCAGCAGACAGGGATTTCAGTGCAGCGTCTCGGGGACATCCTCAATGCCCGCACGGAAACCGCCAAGTCTAACCGCAGCACCCTGCCTCGACTGGCCGGGCGCATCGAACTGGATCAGGTGGTCTTCCGCTACCGCCCGGATGGGCCCGAAATCCTGCGTGGCATCAGCCTCGCCGTGGCGCCCGGGGAGGTGATCGGCATCGTCGGCCGCTCCGGTTCCGGCAAAAGTACCCTGACCAAGCTGGTCCAGCGTCTCCACCTGCCTGAACGAGGACGGGTCTTGGTGGACGGCATGGACCTCGCCATGGCCGACACCTCCAGCCTACGCCGGCAGATCGGCGTGGTGCTTCAGGAAAACATGCTGTTTAACCGTAGTGTCCGGGAGAACATTGCCCTGGCTGACCCTGGGGCGCCCATGGAAGCCGTGATCCAGGCCGCCCGCCTGGCTGGCGCCCACGAATTCATCCTGGAACTGCCGGAGGGCTACGACACTCCGGTTGGGGAGCACGGCGCCACGCTCTCCGGCGGCCAACGCCAGCGCATCGCCATTGCCAGAGCCCTGATCACCAATCCCCGCATCCTGATTTTCGACGAGGCCACCAGCGCCCTGGACTACGAGTCGGAGCGGATCATCCAGAAGAATATGCAGGCGATCTGCCAGGGCCGGACAGTACTCATCATCGCCCATCGTCTCTCTGCAGTCAGGGACGCCAACCGCATCATCGTCCTGGATAGAGGACAGATCGTGGAGCAAGGTACCCATCGGGAGTTGCTGGCCCGGGAGGCTGGGCACTATTCCCGCCTACACCGTCTGCAACAGGGGTAAAGCATGAGCCATTCCCTTATCCTACGGTTGCTTGCCGTTTACGACTTAGTAAAGCGCTACGGCGAAACCTTTCTGCACGTCTGGCGAGAGCGAAAGAGTCTCGATTCCCCGCCCCGACTGGCCCATGAGGCCCAGTTCCTGCCGGCCGCCCTCGAATTGCAGGAAACCTCAGTTTCGCCGGCACCGCGCGTTGCCATGGCTTTGCTGGTGGCCTTCTCACTGTTTTCCCTGCTATGGGCCGTTTTCGGGGAGATCGACGTGGTGGCGACGGCCCGGGGGCGCATCGTTCCCAATGATCGCACCAAGGTCATTCAACCCCTCGAGGCTGCGACGGTGAAAGCCATCCGCGTCGAGGAAGGGCAAGCAGTCCGGGCCGGGCAAATCCTGGTGGAGTTGGACGCTACTGCTACCTCCGCCGACAGCGCCCGGTTGCGCAGCGAACACGCCGCCGCTCAACTCCAGGCGGAACGCGCCAAGGCTCTCCTGGCGGCGGTCGCTTCCGGCAAGGCTCAGCGTATCAGCAGCATCCCGGGGGTGGCATCCGAGCGCCTCGCCCAGGAGCAGCGACTGTTGGACGGCGAGTACAACGAATACCTAGCCAAACTTGCTCGGATCGATGCGGAAATCGCCCGGCGCCAAGCCGAATTGCGCTCCACTGAGGAGATTGTTCGCAAGCTGGAAAATACGGTGCCTATCGCCCGCCAAAGGGCCCAGGACTACAAGGACCTGGTGGAAAAGAACTTCATTTCCAAGCATGGTTTCCTGGACAAGGAACAGGCCCGGATTGAGCAGGAAGGAGACCTCGCCACTCAGCGCAGCCGGGTCAAGGAACTCAGTGCAGCCCTCGAGGACGGCAGGAGCCAGCGCACCGCCCTAACGGCTGAAATCCGCCGGTTGGCTCTGGATAGCCAAAGTCAGGCCGAATTGAAAGCGGCAGCCATGGCCCAGGAGTTGATTAAGGCCCAGACCCGGGACCGTCTTATGACCCTGACGGCACCGGTGGACGGTACTGTCCAGCAGTTGGCCATCCACACTGTCGGTGGGGTAGTCACCCCCGCCCAACAGCTCATGGTCGTCGTTCCCCGAGATAATCCGATGGAAGTGGAAGCCTTTATTGAAAACAAGGATATCGGTTTCGTGAATGCGGGTCAGGAGGCTGAGGTCAAGGTCGAGACCTTTCCTTTCACCAAGTACGGCACCATTCACGCCCAGGTTCTGACCGTCTCCCACGATGCGGTCAATGACGAAAAGCGGGGCCTCATCTTTCCTGCGCGGGTACATCTGGAGCGCGCCGCTATCCCGGTGGAAAACAAGCAGGTCAATCTTCAGCCGGGCATGGCGGTGACGGTAGAAATCAAGACCGGCACTCGCCGGGTGATCGAATATTTCCTCAGTCCCCTGATGCAGTACAAAGACGAGAGCCTGAGGGAGCGGTAAGAAGAGCACTTCTTACCCTCTAATTTCAACTGCAAATCGCGACCAGGAAAGTTAATGGCTGGAGGTCTGCTCCGCTTGCTTCATTGAGTGGATCGGTTCTTCCCCGGAAGTACTCGCAGAAAAATGGGCACGAGCTTTTCGTAGAGCCGCTTACCAAGAAAATACATGACCAGCACTGGAAGCATGGCGACGGTGGGGAGAATCTGATCCCGGGCGCTATGGAGCGATTCCACGATCGAGCCAAGTAAATCCTTGTTGCCCGTAACGTAGTATGCCCAGCCCACAACATAAGGCGCATAGGCCGAGCTCAAGAACGCCCAGGCTCCGACAATCACAGGGAGAATGGCCAGAAGGGGCTCGGTGATCCTGTTCCTGAACAGAAAGTTAACCGCGGCAATCAATCCGAAGAGCGCAATGAACCAGGCCACCAGCGGGACATACATGAAAACGAAGCCTGAGTACCCTACACAGAGCGCCGTGAAAACAACGGGTGTTCTTGATTTGATAGCCGCTGAAATCGCCCCGGAGATTGCGATGACCAGAATCGCCGCCTGAATGAATGGCTGCCGTTCGAAGATGTAGTGAGGAAGCGCAACCTCGAAAAGAGTGAGGTCGATCCAGAGAAGGACCAAGGCCACGTAGGCGACAAAGGCTCTGACCAGGAAAAAGGCGACCTTCTTTACTATGGTTTGCCAGCGCATCGTCCTACCTCTCCCGCGTCCTCTCCTTCTCATATTCCCCGTAACTCCGGGTGTTCAGCCGCGCCAGGCATTCTTCGGCGGCTCCCGCCGGTTGCGCCCGGCAGTCGTTTTCCGCCTTACGCCGCATTCCCTCGTACCAGGCCTCCGTGGTGCAACCGGCCATCAGGAGCGACACCGTGAAC
>JBLNBI010000329.1:0-8285 GCA_050259815.1 Actinomycetota bacterium
GGGGGATCTGGGCCACGATGAGACGTCAGCCTCGATAATTATTAAGATCAATCAGGCGGGTTGGGAAGTTTCAGTACAAACGCATATCGCCATGCGATATGCATGACACGCGACCCCCCTCTTTCATCCTGGAATGCGCCAGTTCATCGCTGCCCGGTGCCGGAGTGCAACCGGTAGCGAATTGCCGATTAATTGCCGGGGCATGCTGTCAACGTTGACAGTTACTTGCGCAGCTCAAACCAACTCTAATCCACGCCAATCCAAATGTCATAACAAGGGGTGGGTATGGTTATCGTTTCCGGAAGTCAGGTTCAACTGCAGCAGGGTCTGTACACCAATTTGGGCACTTACCGGCGTGAGGTATTCGTCGAGTTGCTTGGCTGGGATCTCGAAACCCCGAACGGTTATGAGCAGGATCAGTTTGATCGTCCCGACACGGTATATGTGATCGCGCGGAACGACGAAGGCTGCATCAATGGCTGCGCAAGACTATTGCCGACCGTCAGCCCTTACCTGCTGAGCGAGATATTCCCTCAGCTTCTCAACGGAGTCTCCCCTCCCTCGTCTCCCGATGTCTGGGAACTCTCTCGTTTCGCTGCGGTGGACGTGTCTGAAGCATCGAATTCGCCACGAGGGCAACTGTCTTCGCCAATCGCCGTTTCCCTCCTGCAGGAGGCCATTGAGACTGCCGGTCGCTTGGGTGCGAAGCGGTTGATTACAGTGTCCCCGCTCGGCGTCGAACGACTGCTCCGGCATGCGGGATTCCGTACCCACCGGGCAGGTCCCCCGATGGTCATCAATGGCCACCCCCTCTTTGCCTGCTGGATAGAGGTCACCCCAACGAACTGAGTCTGGTCCCTTTCCAGCCGTCCCAGGCAAGCCCGTTTCGGGAACCGGTACTAGTGGGTGTTGCTGCGTGCAGCAGTCTTCTTCGAGACCTGGGACCGCCATAACTTCAGATGCTCCCGAATCGACTCGGGGGCTTCCATCTGCGGCAGGGAATGCCGGTCGGCCGCCGGACTCTCCTTGGCTTCGCTCTCGGCCGCGGTACCTGTCGGCTCGGCATCGTCCCGATCTTCCCACTTCTTGATCAGCAGGCTCGCCTTGGCGAAGGCATCTTCAAAGGAATCCGACGAAGGCAACGATTCCTTGAAAAAGGCGCGGCCAAAATAGGTGAAGTCGTTTTCATCGGAGCAGCCGAATGAGCGCCGGTCGGCGCGGGCCGCCGCGATCAACAACGTCCCGGAATCCTTCAGCGGCTCCATGAAAGTGCCGGCGTAGCAGGCGGAGATCACGATGACCTTCCAGCGGATTCCCGATTCCTTCATCAGGGAGGCAAGTTGGTTGGCGCTCAAGTCGGGGAAGCGCATTCCCTCCAGATCCAGGCTGATGGTGCCTTCCTTGGAGCCATGACTGGTCAGGTAAAGAAACAGGATGTCTCGCTCTTTGTCCATCTTTGCCGCGATCGCGGAAACCGCTTTACGGATGCTGGTCACGGTCGCCAACGGGTGGGAACCGACCGTGTTGCGACTGTTGATCAGCGTAACGGCATGGCCCTGGGTGCCGAACTTCGCCTCGAACTGAGAGCGGACAAAATTGACCTCCCGCCGGAACACTTCCTGCGTCCCATCGCCGGCGACCGCGAGAAGATACATGTTGATGCCATCCCCGGAACTGGGCTTCAGTTTGCGGAGAGCGCGGTTGAGCTGGTCGGACTGGGTGTAGAGGGCGCGCTCATTATTCGCTTTGGCCCGGCGCCGCTCCTCTTCGGCCAATTTCTTGAGGCGTCCGTATTCCCAGATACCCGTATCCTGGGTACGCCCGTCGCTCTTTGGTTTCGCATAAGTGAGAGTGCCTTGCCCCTCGTACGTGCCGTAACCGAACCCGCCGCGATAGACGTCGCCATTGACCAGATGAAGCTCACCCTGGCCATGGGGCACCCAATTCTGCATTTCTCCCACGTATCGAGCGCCATCCGACCTGCGGGCTATGACCTTCCCGACCAACTGCCCTGCCTTGAACTCACCCTCGAAGGTATTGCCCTCCGGATCGGTATATTTGCCGGGGCCATCGAGCCGCCAATCGCGGAACGCGCCTTCCTGCTTGGCACCATTGGGGTAAGTGACGAGGCCTTGCCCCTGGAATTTTCCGTCGATGAAATCTCCCTCGTAAGTCGGGCCATCGGGAATGGCATAGTGCCCCTTGCCCCCGAACTCGCCGCGTACGAATTCCCCCTTGTAGATTCGGCCATTCTTCTGGCGGAGCTCGCCTGTGCCCCAGAACTGGCCTTGGCGGAATTCGCCGGTATATTCCTGCGCCGGGGCTACCAGGTGTCCTTGTCCATGGTAGAGGTTGTTTTTGAATTCCCCATCGTAGACGCCGCCGTTGTCTTGGAGGCGGCCACGGCCCTCGAGTTGGCCTGAGCGGACCTGGCCCTGGTAGACGGCCCCCGTGTGAGTGGTCAGGGTGGCCTCGCCGGAAGGCATCCCTTGCTCGAAGTCTCCCTCGACGACATCGCCGTTCGGGGAGCGAAGGCGTCCCTTGCCCGAAAACAAGCCGCCGACGAAATTACCGGAATAGGACGCTCCATTGCTCCACTCCACACGCCCTTCGCCCTGGAATTGCCCGCCGACCAATGGCCCCCAGTACCGGCCTCCATCCGGGGTGATGGCGGCAGGAGGTGCGTTTGCTCCGTCGGTTGCTTGAACACAGGCTGGCGCAATTGCGAGGATGCCAAACCAGCCTGCCGCGAAGAGAGTCTTGGTCACGAAGGAGCTCCTGTCGTCAAGGAAATGCCCTAAGCGCCAGCAACTCAGCGCCTCGAGATATGACACGGAGATTATCGTGCCAAGATGCGACAAGCAAGGCGCGCCTATGCGGACATCACGCGGCCTGCTCTCCCGTTCACCAGAACTTCCACCACCACTTCTTCTTTTTCATGGTGGTCTGCACCTCGTCGCTCCAGGTGGCGTACTGGGCGAAGCCGGCCTTGGGAAAGAAGGCGCCGAAGCGCTTGTCGCTGTCGTTGATGTGCTGGGTCAGCCAGTTCTTGAGGAAGTGCAGCAATTCGAAGGTGATGGTGGCGTTCTCTTCGTCGAGCTTGTACTGGAGATCCTGGACCTGCCGGATGAGATCCTCGTGCTGCTGCTTGTGGATTTCGAAGCCCGGGTAATGGGTAAGCCGCATCAGGCTTTCCTCCAGCAGGAAATGGGTGCGGGTGTATTCGGCCAGGTGATCGAGGATTTCCCGGGAGGCGGCCTTGCCCCGGCGTCCGCGGATAGCCTCGTGAAGCTGGTTGAGGAGGGAGACCAGCACCTGGTGCTGCTCATCCACCTCCTGGATGCCAACGTGATAGGTCTCGGACCAGTTGAAGAGTTCGGCGGTAGACATGATTGATGGTTTTCCCGTGGATCAGGTTGAGGTGCTGAAACTGCCGACCATGCCCGGATTGGCCTGGCTGCGGCTGAAGGCCTTGGCGTGGTACATGCGCCGGTCGGCGATATCCACCAGGTCCTTCCAGGCGCGGGCCCCGTCGGCCTGCTTCTCGGCGACGCCGATGGAAGCCGTCAGGGGCCGGCGCCCGTCCGGCCGCAGGCCGAAGCCCTCGTAACGGACCCGGTGCATGACCAGGGTCGCCTGGGCCAGGTCGGTGTCGGGCATGACCACGATGAACTCCTCGCCGCCCCAGCGGCAGAGGATGTCGCTGCGCCGCAGAGCTGCCCCGAGGGTGGAGGCCACCCGGGCCAGCACCTGGTCCCCGGTTTCGTGGCCGTAGCGGTCGTTGATGCTCTTGAAATCGTCCAGGTCCAGGAAGGCCACGGCCAAAGGGCTCCTGGTCCGCTCCGCCAGGGAGAAATGGAGGTCCATGGCCTCCTGGGCGCAGCGCCGGGAATAGGCGCCGGTCAGGGGATCGCGGATGGCCTGCCGGACGATGGTGATCATGAAGGTGAGCTGGGACAGCCCCGCCAGGGTGGACACCCCGGTAATCAGCGCCAGGAGCCAGAAGGCGCCGGCGAAGGGCGCCCAATCCAGGGTATTCCAGTGCAGCAGGCTGGGCATGGCCTGGATGGCCAGCATGGGGCTGGCGATCAGGATGTTCTCCATCAGGGTAAGGGGGAAGACCGCCAGCCCGGCCAAGAGCACGAAGGGCAGAAAGGCGTAGCCGGCCCCCATGGCCGCGGAGAGCCCCGTCAGCTCATGGGCCGCCAGCAACTCGTGGGAGACCACGAAAAAGCCCGTCGGGATGGCGAACAGCAGCACCATGGCCTGGTAGGCGGAAAAGAGCGTCCCCGCCGGCCGCGCGTAGACCACCAGGGCCGCGAAGCCCAGGCTGGTCACCAGCCTCAGGGCGGCCAGGGTGAACCAGAGGGGGAACGGGAAGACCATGTAGTCGACAATGCTCCACAGCGGTGTAAGGCCTGCGAAAAGAAAGGCGAATAACCTGACGCGATTGACGATCATCGATGCCCGCCGATGGGCGAGCAGGGAAAAATGGCTATGGGGCGACATCAGCCACATCATTTCGGAGGACTGGATCTCCCCCGGCATGAGGCCGGCCAGGCGAATCCAGGCGTGATGCAGGAAGCGACTCATGTTGCGGACCTCTTCGGGAAGGGGGTTGCAGAAGGAACTGGGCCATTGCGGCCTGCCGGGGCCGTGTCCCGGGCTGCTTTCAACAACCGTGCCACAGCCATAACCCAATGTTTTTATTGATATATACCGAAATCATTGCAAGCAAGTACAAACCATTGGTTTACGATGTGGTGAATTGATTACGCAAAAAGTAACCAATTGGTGAACTCTCTATATAATCTCGAGATTAAAATTTATTACCGGTATTTTTGACGTTCACTTATTCCCCCGGGGCAGTAGCATCCGGGACAAAACATACAGAGGGCCCCACGCTCGGGTTGCGGCAGGAGGCCCCACAGACACTAGGGTGGAGACAAACCATGAAAAGCTTCAAATATCCCGAGTCCGGCGACCTCAGGAAGCTCATCCGCTTCTCCGAGACCGACGGTTCCATCTGGCTGGCCGAGAACCGCATGGTCCTCATGCACACCGCCGCCCTGGGCGCCATGCGCAAGGAGCTGATCGATTCCGTCGGCAAGGAGCAGGCCCGTCGCATCCTCACCCGCATGGGCTACGCCTCCGGCATTCGGGATGCCGAACTGGCCAAGCGCATCCGTTCCGGGATGGACGCCCGGGAAGCCTTCTTCACCGGCCCCCAGCTCCATATGCTGGAGGGGGTGGTATGCGTCAAGCCGGTGCGCCTGGAGATGGACATCGAAAGCGGCCGCTTCGACGGGGAATTCCTGTGGAAGAACTCCTGGGAAGAAGAGGTCCACCTGCGGGATTTCGGCCCCGAGGAGAAGCCGGTGTGCTGGATGCAGATCGGCTACGCCTCGGGATATTCCAGCGCCTTCATGGGCCGCTTTATCCTCTTCAAGGAGACGGAATGCCTGGCCTGCGGCCACAACGGCTGCCGCATCGTCGGCAAGCCCGTGGAGGAATGGGAGGATGCCGCCGAGTACACCACCTACTTCGAGGCCGATCCCATGCTGGACCACCTGCTGGAACTGCGGACCCAGGTGGACTACCTGCGCTCCACCATCACCCAGCAGACCAATACCCCCCAGATGGTGGGCGTCTCCCAGGGCTTCAAGCATGCCTATGACCTCATCACCCGGGCCGCCGGCACCCAGGTCAGCGTGCTGCTCCTGGGGGAAACCGGCGTTGGCAAGGAGCGTTTCGCCCGCGCCCTGCACCAGATGAGTTCCCGCAAGCTCGGCCCCTTCGTGGCGGTGAACTGCGCTGCGCTGCCCGCCGACCTGATCGAATCGGAACTCTTCGGGGTCGAAAAAGGCGCCTTCACCGGCGCCCACGCCTCCCGCATGGGCAAGTTCGAGCGGGCCGACGGCGGCACCCTCTTCCTGGACGAGATCGGCGAACTGCCCCTGGCCGCCCAGGCGAAGTTGCTGCGGGTGATTCAGGAGGGCGAGATCGAGCGCCTGGGTGACGAGCGCACCCGCAAGATCAACGTCCGCCTGGTGGCCGCCACCCACGTGGACCTGGAAGCCGCCATCAAGGCCGGCCGCTTCCGCTCCGACCTCTACTACCGCCTCAATGTCTATCCCATCAAGATTCCCGCCCTGCGGGACCGGGTGGCCGACATCCCGCCCCTGATCGAGGCCATGCTGGAGCGGTTCTGCACCCTCCACGAGAAAAAACTCTTGGGCATCTCCGACAAGACCATCCAGGCCCTCAAGTCCTACCCCTGGCCCGGCAATGTGCGGGAGCTGGAGAACATGATCGAGCGCGGCGTCATCCTGGCGCCCCAGGGGGGATGGATCGAGACCGAGCACCTGTTCACCCATGTGGGCGAAGCCGCCCTGTGGGAAACCATGGTTTCCGACTCGGGCCGGCTGGAATGCGAAGGGGACAAGAGCGCCAGCCGGAAGATCTGCGACGACATCCTCTCCGCCGGCCTGCCCCTGGAGGCCCTGGAGGCCCAGCTCATCCAGGAAGCGGTGAGCCGTTCCAAGGGGAACCTCGCGTCGGCAGCCCGCCTGCTGGGACTCACCCGTCCCCAGCTCCAGTACCGCCTGAAGCGCAACGAGGTCGAGGGCAAGCCCCAGGAATGAGCGCCCGCCCTGCCATCCAGAGCCTCCCCGAAACATCCAGGGGAATCCCCAGGGTTGGGCTGTGGACGGCCATCTTCCTGCCCTACGCCGTCGGCTATTTCCTCTCCTACCTGCTGCGCAACGTCAATGCCGTCCTGGCGCCGGAGTTCCAGAAGACCATGGGCTTGTCGTCGGCGGATATCGGGCTGCTCACCGGAGCCTATCTGGCGGCCTTCGCCGTCGCCCAGCTGCCTATCGGCGTACTCCTGGACCGCTACGGACCACGCCGGGTCCAGCTGGGCCTGCTGCTGGTGGCGGCAACGGGCTGCGGTGCCTTCGCCCTCGGCACCGGCCTGGGCCAGCTCATCCTCGCCCGGGGACTCATCGGCCTGGGCGTCTCGGGTTGCCTGATGGCGGCCTTCAAGGCCTTTTCCCAGTGGTTCCCGGCCAACCGGCAGGCTTCCCTGAACGCCGCCATCATGATCTCCGGCGGCCTCGGCGCCCTCACCGCCAGCACCCCCTTCAGCTTCCTCCTGCCCTTCATCGGCTGGCGCTGGATATTCGCAGGACTCGCCGGCGTCGCCCTCCTGGCGATGGCCTTTGTCTGGCGCATGCCGGACAAGGCCATCTCCGCTCCCGGAACGGGCATGGCCGCCCAGATTACGGCTCTCAAAGCCATCCTCGCCAGCCGTACCTACTGGTCCGCCGCCCCCATGGCGGCCATGATGATCGGGGGGTTCATCGCCGTCCAAGGGCTTTGGGCCATGCCTTGGCTTACCGCAGCAGCCGGACTTTCCCGGGATGAGGCCTCCTTCTGTCTCCTGCTCCTGAACCTCGCCCTGATGGCGGGCTATGCCTGCATCGCCACCCTGCTGAGCCGGCTGCTCCAGCGGGGACTCACCCTACCCCAGGTCCTGATCGGCGGCGGCACCGGGGCCCTGCTGGTATCCCTGGGCCTGCTCCTCTATCCCGGCGCCGGTTTTGCCCCCTGGCTCCTCCTGGGCATCGCCTTCTCCACCACCAACCTGGCCTACGCCCACCATGCGGTTGCCTACGACCGTTCCCTCGCCGGGCGGGCAAATACCTGCCTCAACCTGGGCGTCTTCGTCGGCGGCTTCGGGCTGCAATGGGGTTTCGGGATTGTCGTGGACACCGCCCGGGACGCAGGCCTGGACGCCGCGGCGGCCCTCACCCTCGCCTGGGGACTGCTGGTCGCCCTCCAGGCCGCCAGCCTCGCCTGGTTCGCTTTCAGCAACGGAAGGCAGGCCATGACGGCGGATTCGGCGTTAGGATAAGGCCTGGCGACAGCCATGCCCGACAGACCAACAAAGAGCTGATTCCATGTTTTCCAAGAAGACCAACCGCAAAGCGTCGGCCCAACTCGCCCTGGCGCTGACCCTCACCTCCACCGACGAAGACCTGCGCGCCCGGCGGGCGGCGGCCGAATCCCTGGCCAGCTTGAGTTACGACGAGCTCATCCCGGTCCTGGTGACCCTGGCCGAACAGGTGGGCGAAAGCGAACTCGAAGCGGCGCTGAGCGCCTGGCTGGATCTCCAGGGCAGCCTGCCCTGGGTGGTGGGCCTGCGGGACGCCGCCCTCGCCGACCCGGCGGCCAAGCCCATCGCCGAAGCGCTGCTACGGCTCCTGCGGGTGGTCTACGCC
>JBLNBI010000330.1:0-16586 GCA_050259815.1 Actinomycetota bacterium
CCCGCCTCGAACTTGTTGGGCGCCGGCTGGTAGAGGGTGCGCTCGAAGGTGACGTCGGCGATCATGTTGCCGCCGCCCTGCCAGGGAGGCATGGACTCCAGCAGGTCCTTCTTGCCGTAGACCACCCCGATCCCCGTCGGGCCGAACACCTTGTGGCCGGAGAAAACGTAGAAATCCGCATCCAGGGCCTGGACATTCACCCGCAGGTGGGACACGGCCTGAGCCCCGTCCACCAAGGCTTTCGCCCCGACCCGGTGGGCCGCCTCGACGATTTCCCGCACCGGGGTGATGGTGCCCAGGGCGTTGGAGACCTGGGTGATCGCCACCAGCTTGGTACGGTCGTTGAGGAGCTTGCGATACTCGTCCAGGAGAATCTGGCCGCTGTCGTCCACCGGGATGACCCGGATCTTCGCCCCCTTCTCCGCCGCCAGCTGCTGCCAGGGGACGATATTGGCGTGGTGCTCAAGCAGCGACACCACGATCTCGTCCCCGGCCCCGATGTTCTGGGCGCCCCAGGTCTTCGCCACCAGGTTGATGGCCTCGGTGGCCCCCCGCACGAAAACGATCTCGTTGGCCGAGCCGGCCCCCAGGAAACGGGCCACCTTGGAGCGGGCCGCCTCGTAGGCGTCGGTGGCCCGGGCCGCCAGCTCATGGGCCGCCCGATGGATATTGGAGTTTTCGTGGGCGTAGAACCAGGCCAGCCGGTCGATCACCGCCCGGGGCTTGTGGGTGGTGGCAGCGTTGTCGAACCAGACCAGGGGCTTGCCGTTCACCCGCTCCGCCAGGATGGGGAAATCCCGGCGCACCGCATTGACGTCGAAGGGCGGCCGGGCCGTGGGGCCGGCTTCCGGCACCCGGTTGCCTGCATCCAAACTATCCAGGAAATAGAAGCTCCCGGCTTGGGACGGCTGGGCCGTCTCCGGCACGCTCCCCCGCTCCCGGGCGATGGCGTCCAGGAAGCTCTTCAGCTCCCCTTCCCCCGGCAGGCCGAAGGACTGGGCGACCACCCGGTTCTCGGGCACGGACACGTCGCTCACCGGCCGATGGGCGCTGGCCTCCCCCAGGAAATAATAGGGAGAGCCCGGCACCGAGGCCGGCGCGCCGGAAACCGGCGGCTGGGGCGGCGTCACCGCCGGCAGCGCGGCGGCATAGGCCTCCGGCACCCCGGGGCCGCCCCGGGCCGGGGACGGCGCCGGAGCTTCCGCCGCCGGCAGGGGCGCGATGGCGGGCGCGCCGTCGCCGAGGGTCAGCCGGGCCGGTTCGGCCGCCGGGAAATCCGGCTCCGGGGCCCCGGGCAGGGCCGAGAAGAAGGCGCCCGCCAGCCGGGCGAGGGTCGCCTCGTCCGGCAGTCCCGGCGGGGGGTGCCCCCCCAGGCCGGTCACGCCATCACTTGTAGGTGTCGGGATAGTCATGGTACTTGCCCACTTCCACGTCATCGAGGACCGCCAAGGCGTCTTCGGTCAGCACTGCCAGGGAGCAGTAAAGGGAGATCAGGTAGGAGGAGATGGCGTTGCGATTGATGCCCATGAAGCGCACCGACAGGCCCGGGCTCTGTTCCCCGGCCACACCCGGCTGGTAGAGACCCACCACGCCCTGGCGCTTCTCGCCGGTTCTAAGCAGCAGGAACTTGGTCTTGCCGCCATCCACCGGCACCTTGTCGGAGGGGATGATGGGGATGCCGCGCCAGGTCAGGAACTGGGAACCGAACAGGCTCACGGTCGGGGGCGGCACGCCGCGGCGAGTGCATTCCCGGCCGAAGGCGGCCACGCCCAGGGGATGGGTGAGGAAGAAGGCGGGCTCCTTCCAGACCTTGGTGATGAGGTCGTCCAGGTCGTCCGGGGTGGGGGCGCCGGTCAGGGTGGAAATGCGCTGGTTATCATCCACGTTGGCGAGCAGGCCGTAGTCCGGGTTGTTGATCAGCTCGCTTTCCTGGCGCTCCTTGATGGTTTCGATGGTGAGGCGGAGCTGTTCCTTGATCTGGTCGTGGGGGCTGCTGTAGAGGTCGGAAACCCGGGTATGCACGTCCAGGATGGTGGTGACGGCGTTGAGGAAATATTCCCGGGGCTGCTCCTCGTAATCCACGAAGGTCTGGGGCAGTTCGGATTCATCCCGCTGAGAACAGGCGACCCGCACGTCCCGGGGATTCTTGACCTTGTTCAAGCGATAGATGCCCGCCTCAACCGGCAGCCACTGGAGGAAATGGACCAGCCAGCGCGGCGTGATGGTGGAAAGCTGGGGAACGGTCTTGGTTGCATTGGCCAGCTGCCGGGCGGCGGAATCGCCGAGGGCGGTCTGGGCTTCTAGGTGAGTTGTCACGGGATACCCCTTTTGCGGTTAGAAGATGTTGTTGTTGGAAATGGGCCCGGCTCAGCGGCCGGGAACGGTTTGCTGCAAGGTCGCCTGGGTGATGTGGCTACCCGGCGGTACGCTGCGGGTGAGCCAGACGTTGCCGCCGATGCTCGACCCCTTGCCGATGGTGATGCGCCCCAGGACCGTGGCCCCGGCGTAGATCACCACGTCGTCCTCGACGATGGGGTGGCGGGGAGCGCCCTTCTGGAGCGCTCCGTCCGCCCCCTGGTCGAAGCGCTTGGCTCCCAGGGTGACCGCCTGGTAGAGGCGGACCCGGTTGCCGATCACTGCCGTCTCGCCGATCACCACCCCAGTGCCGTGGTCGATGAAGAAGGCTTCGCCGACCCGGGCGCCGGGATGGATGTCGATACCGGTGGCGGAATGGGAAATCTCCGCGATGATCCGGGCCACCAGGGGCAGACCCAGCCGATGGAGGGCGTGGGCCAGCCGGTGGTAGATCACCGCCAGGACGCCGGGGTAGCAGAGCAGCACCTCGTCCACGCTGCGGGCCGCCGGGTCGCCCAGGTAGGCGGCATGGACATCGGTGTCCAGCAGCCGGCGCAGGCCGGGCAGCTGTTCGGCGAAGGCGTGGACGATGTCGGCGGCCTGCCCGTCCACGTCGGCCTTCCTGCCTTCCCGGCGGGCCTGGTAGCCCAGCTCCAGCCGGGCCTGCTGAAAGAGGGCGTTGAGGGCCGCTTCCAGGGTATGGCCGACGTAGAAGTCCTCCCCTTCCTGGCGCAGGTCCGGCGGACCCAGGCGCAGGGGGAAGAGCGCCCCGCACAGCCCGGCGGTGATTTCCCGCAGGGCCTCCCGGGAAGGGAATTCCCGGGAGCCGAACTCGGGGCTGCGCTGGCGGGCGGCCCGCCAGTCTTCCCGGGCCGAGCGCAGGCCGGCCACCACCTGGGCGATCCCCCAGTTGCCGGTGCGCTCGGCCAGGGCGACGGAGGCCAGTTCCTGGAGTGTCATGCGGGCAGCCCGGCTTCGTTGAACAGGCCCTCGAAGAGGACTGAGCTGAGGTAACGCTCGCCGGAATCCGGCAGCACCACGACGATGGTCTTGCCCTCGTTCTCCGGCTTTTTCGCCAGGCGGGCGGCGGCGGCCACGGCGGCGCCGCTGGAAATGCCGGAGATGATGCCCTCCTCCTTGGCAAGCCGCCGGGCGTAGAGGACGGCATCGTCGTTGCTCACCTGCTCCACGGCATCCACCAGGGAGAGGTCCAGGACGGCCGGCACGAAGCCGGCGCCGATGCCCTGGATCTTGTGGGGGCCGGGCTTCGGCGCCTCGCCGTTGCGGGTCTGGGTGAGCACGGGGCTCGCCTCCGGCTCCACGGCGACGGAATGGAGCGCCTTGCCCTTCACCTGCTCGAAGAAGCGGGAAACGCCGGTGATGGTGCCCCCGGTGCCGACCCCGGAAACCAGGATATCCACCTGGCCGTCCGTGTCTTCCCAGATTTCCGGGCCGGTGGTGGTCTCGTGGATGGCCGGGTTGGCCGGGTTCTTGAACTGCTGGAGGAGCACGTACTTGTTCGGGTCGGAAGCGGCGATCTCCTCGGCCTTGGCGATGGCCCCGCCCATGCCCTTGGCACCCTCGGTGAGCACCAGCTTGGCGCCGAAGGCGGTGAGGAGCTTGCGGCGTTCCAGGCTCATGGTCTCCGGCATGGTCAGGGTCAGCGGGATGCCCTTGGCGGCGGCGACAAAGGCCAGGGCGATACCGGTGTTGCCGCTGGTGGGCTCCACCAGCTCCTTGCCGGGGCCCAGGAGGCCGCGCTTCTCGGCGTCGGCGATGAGGGCGTAGCCAATCCGGCACGTCACCGAGTAGGCCGGGTTGCGGCCCTCGATCTTGGCCAGCACCGTGGCCTTGGCGCCGTCGATGACGCGGTTGAGACGGACCAGGGGCGTGCGGCCGATGGACAGGGAGTTGTCGGCGAACCAATGGGACATGGGTATTCCTCCTAAAGAAATGGGTCAGTCCTGAATCCAGGGGAGGCCGGCGTGCCGCCAGCCGTTGAAGGTGCCTCGGCGCTGCTCTTCGTCCAGGTCGCCTTCGAAGCCTTCCTCGACGTTGAAAACCTGCTGAAAGCCCGCCTTCGTGGCCGCCTCGGCGGCGGCGGCGGAGCGCTTGCCGCTGCGGCAGAGGAGCAGGATCACCTGGTCCTTGCCGGTCTGGTTCTCCAGTTCCTTGACGAAACGGGGATTGCGGGACAGGGACAGGCCCGTCATCCAGGCTACGTGCTTGCTGCCGGGCACATGCCCGACGAACTTGCGCTCCTCGGCGGTGCGCACATCGACCAGGACGGCCTTGCCCTGGGAAAAGAGGTCCCAGGCTTCCCTGGGGGTGACGCTGCCGGCGTAGGCGGAGCGGTCAACGTTGACCACGGTATCAGCCATTGCTCTTCCTTTGATAGACGTTGCGAAAGGACCGGCGGGCGGTCCGTTGGCAACCAATCTATCAAGGGGGCTTATGCCGACGAACTACGAAAAATTCAGATGGTTATCAGGAATCTAACTAAGCGAGCCAGCAACCCAACAATGCTTTAGTCATATTGGCTGTTGAATAAGCATTTGAGAAAATAGTATTTTTTCTCCGCACAGCGAGCCCCTAGAGTGGCGTCATGGCGGGAAGCCGCCTTGACAACCATAAGGAAAGCCCCATGCCCCTCACAGACCTCGTCCGCAACCTAAACGCCCGCAGCCGGCCGCCCGGAGGGGGCCAGCATTCGACCACGCCCTTCACCGTTTCCGGAAATCAGGTATTCGTCCATTACGCCAACCTGCGCCTGGAATCCCGTTTCGTCCCCTATATCGAGACCGCCAGCGGCCGTTTCCTGGGCCATGCCGCCCAGCTCCGTACCATCGGCCTCGCCAACGGGCGGGAACTGGAGCCGGCCGCAGTCTTCGCCCTGCCCGCCGACGCCGAGGAGTTCATCTACCTGGACCGGCTGGTCCGCACCCTCCACGCCCTCAACTACCTGACCCATCCGAACCCGGGCAACCTGCTCCTCAAGGTCAATCCCCGCCATGTGGCGAGCATCCCCGCCGACCACGGCCTGGCCTTCGAGGAAATCCTGCGCCCCTGCGGCCTGTTGCCCTCCCAGATCACCCTGGAAATCGAGGCGGGCAGCCCCGAGGATGCGGAGCACCTGAAGCGGGCCGTGACCAATTACAAGTCCCGGGGCTACGGCATCGCCATCAGCCGGTTCGGCAACGGCGGCATCGATTTCGGCGTCCTGGAGGAAATCCGCCCGGGCATCGTCAAGCTGGACGCCGCCCTCCTCGCCTCCGGACGCTCCCTGCACCGCCTCGCCTACGGCCTGCACGAGTTGGGCATCCTGGTCATGGCGGAAGGCAACGACACCTCCACCCTGCTCCGGGGGGCCATCGCCTACGTGGACCTGCTCCAGCTGGTGGAGCCCCAGCGCCGGCTGCTGCACGCCACCGCCCCGGCCGGGCGGAACCCGGGCATAAGCACCGTGGCCGCCGCCAGTATTAGCTTATTGGAAAGGAATCGTTCCCCGTCCCTCAGAGCCTGATTAAGCTGGAGGCCAGGGTTCAACGACCTTGCGTTTGTCTCTCTCGGGTTGGCCGCCACGGAATCGTGGCGGTTTTTTTTGCTGGCGTCGTTTTCGGCCGAAGCCGGCTAGGCCCACGGCCGTTCAGAACACGCTTCCCTGGCCGTATAACACCACCATGCCCCCCACAAGCGCGAGATGCCCGACATACCGCGCCGGCAGCCAGGCGGGCTGGTGGCGCCTCAATATCACCACCCCGAGGATCGCGCTCCACAGAGCCGTCCCGGCGAGCATTGCCGCCTGGAATGCATGCACAAAGGCAAACACGTCCATGCCCCAGCGCCGGGCCACTGCAAGGCTGTAGTCAAGCGCCATGACCGCCAGCCCCCCCGCCCCCACGGGAATCAGGCTGTAGCAGAGGTGCTTCGCCGTCCCGATCCGCCCCCAGGCGATCAGGCAGAGTCCGCCCCAAAGGGACAGCGCCAGCAAGACTGCGCCGACGATGACGGCAACCCATTGGGGCACGCTCGCCAGGGCGGGCACATCGAAGGACGACAGGCTCGAGGCCAATTCCGCGCCATGGGCAGCCGCAAAGAAGATGCCGACGAGGACCAGCAACACGCCGGCGACATCGGCGCCCCTCGGGTCCGACGGAGACATGGCGACGATCTCGCTGCCCGGCCATCTGGCTCCAAGTTGAACTGCTCCGCGATGGCCGCTGCAGCGCCCGCACATGCTGCATTTCTCGTTGCTGCGCAGCCGGCGCACATCGAGCAGCAACGGGCAATCCACCGCTCGCGGTAGAGGCTTGGGGGCGGCATCCCAGAGAGCCCGATCCACCTTGAACTGCAGCACGGCACACCGCGCCAACAGGGAGAAGACGCTGCCCACAGGGCACAGGTAACGGCACCAGACGCGCTTGGAACGGCCGATCAGCAAACCGCAGACGAGCGCCAACAGCGAAGTCAGGCCCAGCGAAAGCAGTATCGCTCTCGGCGAGGAATACGCATTATTGGCATGTTCGTAGACGGTGGTCAGGGCAATCGCGATCATCGCCCAGCCCGGCTTCCGGACCCATGCCGGAATCTTGCCCTCCAACCCGTGCTGGCTGGCGAACTCGGTCACGGTTCCATCGGGACAAAGCACGCCGCACCAGAACTGGCCGAAAAGCAGCGTGACGACCAGGACGCTCGGCCACCACACCGCCCAGAACAACACTTCGGCCCACGCCGCCAGTTGCCCGATGCCCGCCCCCTTGTCCGGCGAATACGCCGCGGGGACGATCAACAGGATGTAATAGACGACGACGAACAGCCATTGCACCCCGCGCACCGCGTCCTGGCGCCGCTGGAGCCCGTCGCCCAGGGCGCGGAGCCTCCGCTCGCCCAGCCCGGCCAGCGTCATCGGCACACCTGGAGTACGCATAAGGGTTGCCACCGCCCGCCGGCTCAGCCGCCCAGCGCTTCGAGCGCTCGCTGGGCCGCCTTGCGGACCTCGATGTCCCGGTCCGCTTCGAGGGCATCCCGCAGGGCCGCGATGGCCCCCGGATCGCCGATCGCCCCGAGGGCATTGGCCACTTCCTTGCGGACGTTGCTGATCGGGTGGGCCAGGTTGGCAATCAGCGCAGGGAGCGCGGCGGCTGCCCGCACCCCGCCCAAGGCGTTTGCCGCCTTCAGCCGGACTTCCCAGGCAGCATCGTCCAGCGCCTTGATCAGGCCCGGTATGGATTCGAGGCATTTCAGCTTGCCCAGGGTGCCGGCCGCCTCCTGACGAACCTGCCAATCCTCGTCGGCCAAGGCCAGGCCGACCGTCGCAGCGACATCGGGATGGGCGGCAAAGACGAGGGCCCCCACTGCCATCCGGCGGATTTCAGGGTCATCGTCCTCCCGGACCCGCCGCAGCAAGGCCGGCACCACCGACGCATCCTTGAGATAGGCGAGCACCCCGACGGCCTCGCGCCGCACCGCTGGCGAAGCATCGCCGGCCAGTGCCACCGCATCGGCCAATACAGGCGGATAACGCAGCTTGCGCAGGGCGCCGAGCAAAGCCCCACGGGCTTCGCCCCCGGCCTCGCGCAGTAGCTGCAACAACACCGGCCCGGCGGCCGGGTCGAGGATCTCGCCCAGGGACAGGGCCGCGTTGTCCGCCACTTCGGCATCGGGATCGTCCAGGAGGCGGGCAAGGGCCCGGATGGCCTCCGGGTTGGCGTTGCCCTCCAGGGCCTTGGCGGCTTCCAGGCGGACGCCGGCATCTTCATCGCCGGCTGCCGCCACGAAGGGTTCCGGCACCTCGTCCGCCAGGTCGACGATCTGCAACAGCCCTACCCGGCGTATCGCCGGGTCCGGGCTCGACAGCATGGGCTGGACGGCCAGCAATTCGGGATAAGCCGAGAAGTCAGTCATGGCAGCCTCACCGCAGCAGATAGGGAATCTCGACCCGGATCGCCTTGGTCGGACAATCGTGCTGGCAGGGCAGGCAGTACCAGCATTCGTCGTAGGCCATCTTGATCTTGCCGTCGCCGGCGTCGAGGATGAGGATGTCCGTCGGGCAAACGTCGATGCAGATGCGGCAGCCCTTGTCGGCGATGCACTTGTCCTGATCGACGATGATGGAAGCCTTGAATTGCTGATCGATGGTCGTGGTCATGTCGTCTCCTCAGGCGGCCAGGGCTTCGGACTCGATGCGCATGGCGTCGTAGCCGTACAGCTCGTTCTTGTCGATCGGATAGATGTAGGGGGGGACCGGGCGCTTGAACAATTCCGGCTGCCCGTCCGCGCCCTTGCGGATTTCCACGAAGGCAAACCATTCGTCGTCGTTGCGGCCGGGGTGGTCCGTCCGGTAGTGGTAGAGCCCCCAACGGCTTTCCTTGCGGTACAGGGAGGCACGGGCGGCCAGTTCGGCGCAATCGAGGATGGCGTAGACCTCCATCGCCCGCATCAACTCGTGGGGATTGCGCGTCTTCATCTGATCGAGGTCGGCGCGGATTTCGGCAAAGCGCTTGAGGCCGATTTCCATCTTCGCGGTCACCTTGGGCGGTTGCAGGTAGTCATTGACCATGCGCCGCAGCTTGTATTCGATCTGGGTCGGCGCAATCCCCGATTCCCGCTCCAGGGGCGCGTAGATGCGCTGCCGTTCGGTTTCGATCTGCTCCGGGGGAACGGCGGCGAAATCCTTGCCGTCGATGAAATCCACCGCGTCCTCCCCGGCGATCTGGCCGAAGACCATGGCCCCCAGCATGTAGTTGTGGGCGACATTGCACAGGTCGCCGGCGGCGTAGAGGCCGGGCACCGTGGTCCGCGCATGCTCGTCCACCCAGACGCCCGAGGCGCTGTGGCCGCCACACAGGCCGATTTCGGAAATATGCATTTCCACCAGGTCGCGGCGGTAATCCGTGCCCCGCCCCTCATGAAAAATGCCCCGGGTCGGCCGCTCGGTGATATGGAGGACGTTTTCGATCTTGGTGACGGTTTCGTCGGCCAGGTGGTCGAGCTTGAGGAAGACAGGGCCGTTGCCGCCTTCCAGTTCCCGCCAGAACTCCAGCATCATCTGGCCGCTCCAGTAGTCGCTCTTGATGAAACGCTCGCCCTTGGCATTGACGGTGTAGCCGCCAAAGGGACCGGTCACGTAGGCGCAGGCCGGGCCGTTGTAGTCCTTGATCAGGGGATTGATCTGGAAGCATTCGAGCCCGGAGAGCTCGGCGCCGGCATGGTAGGCCATGCTGTAGCCGTCGCCGGCATTGGTCGGATTCTCGTAGGTGCCGAACAGATAGCCGGACGACGGCAAGCCGAGGCGCCCCGCGGCACCGGTGCACAGCACCACCGCCTTGGCGCGGATGACCACAAAGTCGCCGGTCCGCGACTCCAGGGCGATGGCGCCGGCGATCCTGCCGTCGTCGCCGACCAGCAGGCGGGTGGTGGTCAGGCGATTGCTGACCTCGACGCCGACCTTGCGGATCTGCTTGAACAACACCTTCTTGACGTTGTAGCCCTCCGGCATCGGCAGCACGTAGGAACCCAGGTGGTGAACCTTCTTTACCGCATAGTCGCCGGTTTCGTCCTTCTCGAACTTGACGCCCCAGCCGTCCAGCTCCTTGATCATGTCGAAGCTGCGGGTGGCGTAGGCGTTGATGGAGGCCTGGTTGACGATGCCGTCATTGGCGATGGTGATTTCCTTGACGTACTGTTCTGGGGTCGCATAGCCGGGGATGACCGCGTTGTTGACGCTGTCCATGCCCTCGGCAATGGCGCCGGCCCGTTTGACGTTGGCCTTGTCGAGGAGCAGCACCCGCAGGTGGGGGGCCTTCTGCTTGGCCTTGATGGCCGCCAGCGGGCCGGCCGTGCCGCCGCCGACGACGAGGATATCGACTTCGAGGTTCTGGGTTTCCATGTCTTTCCTTGTTGAGAGGTCTAGCCGCGTTCGGCCCGGATCTGGTAACTGAAGCTGTCGCCCCGGTAATAGAGGTATTCAAAATCGATGGGCTGCCCGGCCCGGGTCCAGGTCAGGCGCTCCATCCGCAGGATCGGCGCGCCGGGCGCCACCTCCAGGTGGCGGGCCAAGGCCGCATCGGCCGCAATGGCATCGATGCTGAGATCGGCGTGCCCCAGGGGCGTCCCGTAGTCGTTCTCGATGATCACGAAGATGTCCCGCGTGGCCAGGTCTTCCCGCGCCAGGCGCTCGCCCAGTTCGCGCCGGACGTAGGTCACGTCCAGGGACACCGGGTGGCGGTCGGCGTAGCGCACCCGGCGGATCTCCACCAGGGGACTGCCCTCGGGGACCTGGAGGCGGGCAGCGAGCGTGGCATCGGCCGTCACCGTGGCATGGCCGACCACCCGGTTGAACGCTTCCCGCCCCTGATCGGCCATCGCTTCCGCGAAGCCACGCAGACGGGCCAGTTGCTGGAAGGGCTTGGGCTGGGAGACGAAGGCCCCCTTCCCCGGCACCTTGAAGATCAGCTGTTCCTTTTCCAGGTCGCCCAGGGCCTGCCGTACCGTGATGCGGCTGACGCCGAAGGTGGACATCAGCTCGTTCTCGGAAGGCAGGCGGTCATGGGCGCCGTAGGTGCCGTCGAAAATCTGGCCGCGCAGTGCATCCTTGATCTGGACGTAGAGCGGCAGCGGCCGGGCGGTGGTGAAGTTACGGTGGGCCTGGGTCATCATGGCCTGTCATGACAAGTGTTCATGTGAGAATCCCCCACGGTCAGATGAAGGCGCCGGCGAAACTGCCCGCGTTGCCGGGCGCCTCGGCGAAGTTCCGCCGATGTTCGTCGCGCATCAGTTCGAGGCAATGGCGCTTCAGGTGGATGAAATCGTCGGAGGTCACCCATGCGTCGCCCCGCGGCCGGGGGGCCGGGATGGCGATGTCCTCGCGGATGCGCCCCGGGCGCTGGGACATGACCAGGACGCGGTCGGCCAGGAACAGCGCTTCGTCGATATCGTGGGTGACGAAGACCACCGTCGTGCCGATCTTCGCCCACACGTCCAGCAGCAGGCGCTGCATGACCCAGCGGGTCTGGGCATCAAGGGCCGCAAAGGGCTCGTCCATCAACAGCACCTGCGGCTGGTTGATCAGGACCCGGGCGATTTCCACCCGCTGCTGCATGCCGCCGGACAACTGGATGGGGTACTTGTCCTCGAAGCCGCCCAGGCCGACCAGACGGAGCAAATCCAGGGCACGGGCCCGCCGTTCGTCCTTGGCCACGCCTTTCATCTTCAGGCCGAAGGCGACGTTATCGACGACCTTCTTCCACGGGAACAGGGTGTGTTGCTGAAAGACGAGGCCGCGCTCGGAAGATGGCCCCCGGATGGGCTCGCCATTCAGGCTCAGGGCACCGCCGGTCAGCGGGATGTGCCCCGCCAGGGCACCCAGCAAGGTGGATTTGCCGCAGCCGGATGGCCCCAGCAGGCAGACGAACTGCCCCGCCTTGATTTCGAAACTCACCCGATCGACGGCCCGGAAGCGGTCCTTCCTGTCGCCGAGTTCGATCACGGCATCCCGGACGACGATGCGCCCGGTCGGCACCGGCCCATCAGTCATGATGGCGTCCTCCCTTTAGTTGATACCAGGGCGTCAGCAGGTCGCCCAGCTTGCGCACCAGCACGCTGCTGCCCATGCCGAAGACCCCGATGAGCAGCATGCCGACCACGATGTCCGCATAGCGCTGCAGGTTGTACGACTCCCAGGTGTAGTAGCCGATGCCGTACTGGCCGGCGATCATCTCGGCGGTGACCAGGCAGAACCAGGATGTCCCCATGCCGATGGACAATCCGGTGACGACGCTCGGCAGCGCCCCCGGCAGGATTACTTCCAGGTACAGCCGGGTACGGCCGGCCCCAAGGCTCCTAGCCGTCGATACGAGCCGCGGATCGATGCCGCCAACGCCATGGATGGTGTTGAGGATGATCGGGAACAGCGCCCCCATGAAGGTGATGAAGATCATGCTCAGCTCGGACGACGGGAACATGAGGATGGCCAGGGGAATCCAGGCCACGCCGGGAATGGGCCGCAGCACCTCCAGCGGGGGCAGGAACAGATCGGCAGCCCAACGGGAACGGCCGATCCAGAGCCCGAGCACGGTCCCCGCCACCGTCGCCCCCAGGAAGCCCCCGAAGACGCGATACAGGCTGTTGAGCACGTGGTCGAACACCTTCGGCGACTGGAGCAGGTTCCAGAGGGCCGGAACAACCTCGCTAGGTGCCGGCACGTTCTGGAAAGTGATGATCCCCAGGTGCAACCGGTTCTGGGCGGCGAACTGCCAGAAGGCAACGAAGGCCACCAGGGACAGTCCCCGCACCAGAATCCGGCCGGCATCCTTCCGCTCCCGGCGCTTGGGCTCCGGCGGCGGGGCGGGTTCCACCGCCACGTCCCCGGAAGTGTCGGGAATCGGGGGATCGAAGGCCAATTGGGCGGCGCTCATCGCTAATCAGCGGGCAGCAGCGGTGATCGCCGTGGCCGCAAAGGTCGAAGCGAAATTGACCACGCTGCCGCCCGCCTTCTGGGCCGCCTTGTCGGCGGCATCCTTTTCCAGGTAGGCGTCGATCTGGCCGTTCGGATTGCGGACGAACCAGGCCAGGTTGGCCAGCAGCTTCAGGCCCGACACACGGTCATGGACCAGCACGACCCGCACCTTCTTCCCGGCCTTTTCGGCGTCGCGAACGGCAAACAGGGCCGACTCGGGCGAAACATAGTTGCGGACCTTCGGCTCGCCTTCGACCCAGACCTGGGTGACCCGGTTGAAATCCTTGATCGCAGCGCCGGTCTGGGCGTCCTTGGCGACCAGCGGCTGGCGGCCATAGGTCTTCAGTTGCTTGTCGTAGTCGAGGCCGGACAACTTGAAGGCGGCACGGAGGTAGCTGTCGTCGATAAGCTCGTCGGCGGTCAGCGGCACATCGTTACGCTTCAACAGGGCCAGGGTATCGATGGCCGTCTTCAGCGCGGCCCGGTATTCCGGCTTGAAGGTGAAGTCCCGGGTCTGCAGACCCAGGGGGCCGTGGAACAGGTAGTTCACTTCGGCCTCGATGCCCGTGGTCTTGGCGATC
The DNA here is from genome assembly GCA_050259815.1 of Actinomycetota bacterium. Classification (GTDB taxonomy): domain Bacteria; phylum Pseudomonadota; class Gammaproteobacteria; order Burkholderiales; family Rhodocyclaceae; genus JAGTRP01. Next base: position 13,393 of record JBLNBI010000330.1, read on the forward strand.
AGCTCGCTGTACTTCTCGGGCTCGGCCGAGATCAGGCGATCGGCTTCGATGGCGGCGCGCAGGAAGGCGACCACCACTTCCGGGTACTTCTTCGCATAGTCGGTGTTCACCAGGGTGCCGTGGAAGGTCGGCGCATTGGCCTGGGCGCCGTCGTAGATCTTCCGGGCAAAGCCGCGGTAGGGGAACAGTTCGGCGAAGGGCACGAAGTCCGCGTGGGCATCGATCTTGTGGCTCTGGAGCGCGCTGCCGCCGACTTCCGGCGACTGGGACACGAGGTTCACTTCCTTGTCCGGATCCAGCCCCTGGGCCTTGAGGGCCCGCAGCAGCATGCTATGGGCGGTGGAACCGAAAGGCACGGAAATGCTCTTGCCCTTCAGGCCCGCCAGGGAGGTGACCGGCGAATCGATGGGGACGACCAGCCCATTGCCGCTGCCCTGGGGACTGCCCGACAACGCGGTGATGAAGACGCTCTTCTTGCCTGCCTTCTTGAAGGCGGCTGCATTCAAGGCACCCGGAAAATCCGCCATCGAGCCGATGTCGAGCTTGTCGGCAACCATCTCGTTGGTCAGCGGCGGGCCCGAGGTGAAGTTCTTCCAGACGATCTCGTACTTGGCGTCCTTGTACTTGCCGTCCTTGGGCAGGTATTTCTCCAGGAGCTTGAGTTCGCGGATCAGCAGGCCGCCGGTGGCGCAGTTGATGGTCGTGTCCTGGGTGCCGATGGCGACCCGGATCGTTTCAGCCTGAAGGGCACTGCTGCCCAACACTAACGCCAGCAGCGCAAGGGTCTTCTTGATATGCATGATGCCTCCGTAACGTAGCGATGGAGGCAAGGTTAGTCAGCGGGGACCCTGTGCAGAACGATGTATTATTTATATTGATACAACCTGTCATGACAGGTTCTGCCAGGGCATGGCCTCTGGAAGCCAAACAGCCGCGATGGCCTGCCTGGGGGTGCCCGGGCGCTTATAAGCACAGCATCTTTTCTTATTTCGCAACCCGGCCACCGGCGCCCAGAATGCCGGCGTCCCCGCCCGCTCCCGACCTTTATGACCGACATCCCCACCCTGCGCCGCATCCTCAAGAACAACCGCAGCATCGCGGTGGTCGGCCTTTCCGCCGACTGGTTCCGCCCTTCCTATTTCGCCGCCAAGTACATGCAGGAGCACGGCTACCGGATCATCCCGGTGAATCCCAAGTACCCGGAAATCCTGGGGGAGAAGTGCTACCCGGACCTCAAATCCATCCCCGAGCCGGTGGACCTGGTGGACGTGTTCAGGAAGCCCGCCGATTGCGTGCCCATCGCCCGGGAGGCGGTAGAGATCGGGGCCAAGGCCCTGTGGCTGCAGATCGGCGTGGTCAATGACGAGGCCCGGGCCATCGCCGAGGCCGCCGGCCTCGACGTGGTCATGGACCGCTGCGTCAAGATCGAATACGCCCGCCTCTTCGGCGGCCTCGGCTGGTTCGGGGTCAATACCCGCATCATCTCCGCCCGCCGCCCCGTCTGATTTCCCGAGAGATTCCCATGGCCGACCACGAATTCGGATTCGACACCCTTTGCCTCCACGCCGGACAGATCCCGGACGCCGCCACCGGCTCCCGGGCCGTGCCCATCTACCAGACCAGCTCCTACGTCTTCGACAGCCCGGAGCACGCCGCCAGCCTCTTCAACCTGCAGACCTTCGGCAACGTCTATTCCCGGCTGTCCAACCCCACGGTGGCGGTGCTGGAGGAGCGGGTCGCCGCCCTGGAGAACGGCCGCGCCGCCGTGGCGGTGGGCAGCGGCATGGCCGCCCAGATGATCGCGCTCCTCAATATCTGCGAAGCCGGGGACGAGATCGTCGCCGCCCGCACCCTGTACGGCGGCACCCACACCCAGATGGATGTGAATTTCCGGAAGCTCGGCATCAATACCGTCTTCGTCGATCCGGAAGACCCGGAGAATTTCGCCCGGGCCGTCACCCCCAAGACCAAGGCCATCTACGCCGAGACCCTGGGCAACCCGTCCCTCAATGTCCTCGACCTGGAGGCTGTGGGCCGCATCGCCCACCAGGCCGGCGTGCCCCTCTTCATCGACAACACCTTCGCCAGCCCCTGGCTGTGCCGGCCCTTCGACTGGGGCGCCGCCGTCGTGGTCCACTCCGCCACCAAGTTCCTGGGCGGCCATGGCACTACCATGGGCGGGGTGATCGTGGAATCGGGCAAATTCCCCTGGGACAACGGCCGTTTCGCCACCATGACCGACCCGTCGCCGGGCTATCACGGGGTGCGCTTCTTTGAAACCTTCGGGGATTTCGGCTTCACCATGAAATGCCGCATGGAAGGACTGCGCACCTTCGGCCCGGCCCTCTCTCCCTTCAACGCCTTCCTGCTGCTGCAGGGCATCGAGACCCTGCCTCTACGGATGGAGCGGCACTGCGCCAACGCCCTGGCGGTGGCGAAATTCCTTGAGGACCATCCCAAGGTAGCCTGGGTGAATTACCCGGGCCTGGAAAACAACCGCTACCACGACCTGGCGCGGAAATACCTGCCCAAGGGGGCCGGCGCGGTGCTCACCTTCGGTATCCGGGGCGGGGCGGAGGCCGGGCAGAAATTCATCGACGGCGTCCAGTTCCTCTCCCATCTCGCCAATATCGGCGATGCCAAGAGCCTGGTCATCCATCCGGCCTCCACCACCCATCGGCAACTATCCGAGGAGCAGCAGGTTGCCGCCGGGGTGCCGCCGGACCTCATCCGGCTGTCGGTGGGGCTGGAGTCCATCGAGGACATCCTTTGGGATATCGACCAGGCCCTGGCCAGAACCTGACCCCACAAACTCCTCAAACTCCCCGAGTGCCCGGTCTTCCGGGCATTCGTCGCTTTATAATTATGAATTCATTATCCAATCCAACTGAATCATCAAAATAAAATGAATCGTCGAAAGCACTGGATCCTGGCCGCCGCAATGGCCCTGTTTAGCGCCCTCTCCCTGGCGGAGACCGGCGTAACCGATACCTCCATCGTCCTGGGCATGTCCGCCCCCCTATCCGGTCAGAGCAGCGTCTATGGCCACCACATCAAGGAAGCCGTCGCGGCCTATTTCGACCGGGTGAACAAGGCGGGCGGCATCGGCGGCCGCAAGCTGGAACTCGTTGCCCTGGACGACGGCTACGATACGGCCCGGACCCTTGCCAATACCAAGACCCTGATCGGGGAGA
>JBLNBI010000331.1:0-6757 GCA_050259815.1 Actinomycetota bacterium
GTCCTTCTTGAGCTGTTCCAGCTCCGCCACGGTGCGATGGGTCTTGGCGGGCTCGTAGTAGGCGTCGGAAGCGAAGCCGCCCTCCTCGTCCAGGTACACCTTGCGGGCGGTGCGGTGGGTGAGGCTGGAAACCAGGTTGTGATTGACGCTGGGCAGGCTGTCCAGGCCCTGGGTGGCCTCGTGGATGAGGTGCAGGGTTTCGTCGTTGAAGATGGTGCCCTGCTCCACCTCGACGGCCATCACGATCATGTTGGCGCCGCCGAAGTTCTCCTTCAGGCGGTTGTAGACCTGGATGTAGCGGTGGTTCTGGGGCAGCAGGTCGGCAAAGTCGGAATAGACCTGGAGCTTGGGCACGGCGAAGCTGAACAGCAGGGTCGCCAGCAGGATCAGGGAGAGGACGATCTTCGGATTGGCGAAGATCCACTCCTCCCCGCGGTGCAGGGCGTGGGTCAGGGAATGGCGGAACTTGGTGACCATGTCAGTCTTCTCCCATCAATTCGTCTTGGTGCCGACCACCCGGATCAGCCCGCCCGGGCCGCCGATGGCGATGGCGTTCTGGCTGGCCAGGGAAGTCCCCGCCCCCAGGAAGACCGGGCTGGCGTCCGGATAGGGCATGGGACGCCAGGTGCCGCCTTCGAGCCGCGCCACCATGCCGCTGGCACCGACCCCGTAGGGCACGCCGCCGTGCAGGAAGAGGCGGTAGAGGGAGGCCTGGGCGTGGTTGGGCTGCTTGCTCCAGGTCTTGCCGCCGTCCCGGGTTTCCACCATCTGGCCGGCGATGCCGCTGGCCCAGCCGTGCTGGCGGTCGGCGAAGACGGCGGCGTAGGGATAGAAATCGCCGGGGATGGGGGCTTCCTTCTTCCAGGAAGCGCCGCCGTCGGCGGTAGTCAGCACCTTGCCGAACTCGCCCAGGGCGATGCCGTGCTCGGCGTCGAAGAACTGGATGGCGGTGAGCTGGGCGTCCTGGCCCAGGTCGGTGTATTGCCAGGTAGCGCCCTTGTCCCGGCTGCCGGCGATGGTGGTGTTGGTGCCCGCCACCCACCAGCCCCCCTGGGGGTCGCAGGAAATGGCGAGGGGGGTGCGGGGCTTGTCAATGGGATGGGCCTTCCAGGTCTGGCCGTCGGGGCTGCCGGACCACACCCGGCGATAGAAATCGACGCCCACGAAGGAGCTGTCCGGGCAGCTCGCCAGGCCGACGATGGAGGCGTTGGCCAGGGGCTTGCGCTCCCAGGTCTTGCCCTGGTCGCTGGACACCAGCACGGCGCCGCTGTGGGTGCCGCCCACCAGGGTCTTGCCGTTGCTGGCCAGGGATTGGGTGATGTCGTAGCGCTTCAGCGGCCGGGCGCCGTCGCCCACGCTGGCAACGTCCGCCTCGGCGGCGCAGCCCGCCACCAGGGCGGTGGCCAGGGCCACGAGCCCCAGGCCCATCCCTTTCCGGGAGGGGTGCAATAGTTCACTCTGCATTTCTTGTCTCCGTCTTTTTTGGGACAAAAAGGTCCCTATCCGCACTTTTTCCGTGCGGTTCAGTGCCCTTTCCGGGGCCTGTCGCGGCCGGCTCAAGGCCGGCCGCTCATGGAGGGATGGCTAGCGCCCGAGGTCCTTGGCGGTCTTGCCGGCGATGCCCCACTGGGTCTTGGGAACCTCCTGGATCCAGACCCGGACGTTCTCCATGGGGGCGCCGACGGCTTCGCTCAGGGCGGCGCTGACCTTCTCGATGACCGCCCGCTTCTGCTCTTCGGTGCGGCCTTCGATCAGGAAGATTTGTGCAAACGGCATGATTCCCCTCCTGCCTTTACTCGACGAATTTCACATTGACGCTGCCCAGGGACTGGATGCGCAGGCTGACGTGGTCGCCAGCCTGCACCGCCACCGCCTCGGTCACCCCGCCGGACAGGATCATGGCCCCGGCCGGGATCTCCTCGCCCCGCTCGCCCAGGTGGTTGGCCAGCATGGCGATGGCCGCCGCCGGATGGCCCAGCACCGCGGCCCCGGCGCCGATGGCCACAGCCTCGCCGTTCTTCTCCATGACCACCCCCAGGGTGCGCAGGTCCAGGTCGTCCACCGGCACCGCCTGGCCGCCCAGCACGAAGCGGGAGGACGAGCAGTTGTCGGCGATGACGCTCTTGAGGTCGAACTTGAAGTCCCGGTAGCGGGAGTCGATCACCTCGATGCCGGCCATGACGAAGTCGGTGGCCGCCAGCACGGCGCCGACGTGGCAGCCGGGGCCCTTCAGGGCCCGCTTCATGACGAAGGCGATCTCCGGCTCCACCTTGGGGTGGATCAGTTCGCTCATCTTCACTTCGCCACCGTCGGCGACGGTGAAGTAGTCGGCCAGGAAGCCGAAGCACGGGGTTTCGACCCCCATCTGCTTCATCTTGGCCCGGGAGGTGAGGCCGGCCTTGAGGCCGACGATGCGGGCCCCCCGGGCGAGCTTGCGGCGGCGGATCTCGTCCTGGATGGCGTAGGCGTCGTCCCAGTCCATGTCGGGATGGGCGTCGGTAATCTTCACCACGTCGAAGGCCTGGAGTTCGGCGCTTTCCAGGTGCTCTGCCAGGGAGGCGATGGTGGCCTTGTCGAGTTTCATACCGTCAGCCCCCGTTCGCGGGCCATGGTGATGGCCGTGTCTTCGATCATGTCCTCCTGGCCGCCCACCATGCCCTTCCTGCCCAGCTCCACCAGGATGTCCCGGGCGGGGATGCCGTACTTGGCGGAGGCCCGCTTGGCGAAGAGCAGGAAGGAGCCGTAGACGCCGGCATAGCCCAGGGTGAGGGCGTCCCGGTCGATGCGGATGGGGAAGTCCATCATGGGCACCACTAGGTCTTCGGCCACGTCGGTGATCTTGGCCACGTCCACCCCGGTCTCAATGCCCATCAGGCTGCACACGGCGATGAACACTTCCATCGGGGTGTTGCCCGCCCCGGCCCCCAGGCCGGCGGCGGCGGCGTCGATGCGGTTGGCCCCGGCCTCGATGGCGGCGATGGAGTTGGCGACCCCCATGGCCAGGTTGTGGTGGCCGTGGAAGCCCAGCTCGGTCTCGGGCTTCAGGGCCGCCCGCACGGCGGTGAGGCGCGCCTTGACCCCCTCGGGCAAGAGATGCCCGGCGGAGTCGGTGACGTAGATGCAGTTGGCGCCGTAGGACTCCATGAGCTTCGCCTGCTGCACCAGGCCCTCGGGGCTGTTCATGTGGCTCATCATCAGGAAGCCGACGGTGTCCATGTCGAGCTTCCGGGCCTGGGTGATGTGCTGCTCGGAGACGTCGGCCTCGGTGCAGTGGGTGGCGACGCGGATGGTATGGACCCCCAGGTCCCGGGCCATCCTGAGGTGGTCCACGGTGCCGATGCCGGGCAGCAGCAGGGCGGAGACCTTGGCCTTCTTCATCCTGGGGATGACGGTGGACAGGTACTCCTCGTCGGTATGGGCCGGGAAGCCGTAATTCACCGAGGAGCCGCCCAGGCCGTCGCCGTGGGTGACCTCGATGAGGGGCACGCCCGCCTCATCCAGGCCGGTGGCGATGGCGACCATCTGATCCAGGGTCATCTGGTGACGCTTGGGGTGCATGCCGTCCCGCAGGGTCATGTCGTGGACGGTGATTTTCTTGCCGCGCAATTCCATTTTTCTCTCCTCCTCAGGCAGCGACCGGTTCCAGCTTCAGGCTGCCGGCGATGATTTCTTCCGCGAACATTTCGGCCGTGCGGGCCGCGGCGGCGGTCATGATGTCCAGGTTGCCGGCGTACTTGGGCAGGTAGTCGCCCAGGCCCTGGACCTCCAGGAAGATGGAGACCCGGTTGCCGTCGATGATGGGGCCGTTGACCAGGCGGTAGCCGGGCACGTACTTCTGCACTTCCTTGATCATGTCGTGCACCGAATCCATGATGGCCTGGACGTTGGGCTTGTCCTCGGTGAGGCAATGGACGGTGTCCCGCATGATGAGGGGCGGCTCGGCCGGGTTGATGATGATGATGGCCTTGCCCTTCCCGGCGCCGCCCACCTTCTCGACCGCCCCCGCCGTGGTGCGGGTGAATTCGTCGATGTTCTTGCGGGTGCCGGGACCGGCGCTCTTGGAGGAGACGGTGGCGACGATCTCGCCGTACGTCACCTTCTGGACCCGGGAAACCGCCGCCACCATGGGGATGGTGGCCTGGCCGCCGCAGGTGACCATGTTCACGTTCATTTCCTTGCGCCCGACGTGCTGCTTCAGGTTCACCGGCGGCACGCAGTAGGGGCCGATGGCGGCCGGGGTGAGGTCGATCATCATGGCGCCCAGGGCGTTGAGCTTCCGGGAGTTCTCGGCGTGCACATAGGCGGAGGTGGCGTCGAAGGCGATCTGGATGCCGTCCTCCAGGACGTGGGGCAGGAGGCCGTCCACGCCGCCCGCGGTGGTCTTCAGGCCCAGGTCCCGGGCGCGGGCCAGGCCTTCGGAGTCGGGGTCGATGCCGACCATCCAGGCCGGCTCCAGGACCGGGCTGCGCTTCAGCTTGTACAGGAGATCGGTGCCGATGTTGCCGGGACCGATCAGCGCGCACTTGATCTTTTTCATGCTGTGGATTCCTTTGTCTCTGTTGTTAATCAGTACAGGGTTGAAACGATGCCGCCCTCGACCCGCAGGGCCGCCCCGTTGGTGGCCGATGCCCGGGGGCTGCAGACGTAGGCCACCAGGGCCGCCACCTCGGCGGGCTCGATGAAGCGTTTCAGGATCGACGTGGGCCGTGCCTCGGCGAAGAAGCGCTTCTCAGCCTCCTCGAAGCTCACTCCCTGGGCGGCGGCGAGCTTCCCGAAGAAGTCCGCCACGCCCTCCGACCGGGTCGGCCCAGGCAAGACCGCATTGACCGTGACGCCGGTGCCGGTGGTTGTCTGGGCGAGCGCCCGGGAAACCGAAAGCTGGGCGGCCTTGGTCATGCCGTAATGCACCATCTCGGCGGGCGGGTTGATGCCGGATTCGCTGGAGATGAAGACCACCCTGCCCCACCCCGCCGCCTTCATGCGCGGCAGGTAGTGGCGGCAGAGGCGCACCCCGCTCATGACATTCACGTCGAAGAAGCGCTGCCATTCGGAATCGGGAATGTCCTCGAAGGGCACCGGGTCGAAGATGCCCAGGTTGTTCACCAGGATGTCCATGGCCGGGCAGCGCTCCACCAGGGCCTCCACGCCGTAGGCGGTAGAGAGGTCCGCCGCCACCCCGCCCACCTCGGCGTTGGGCACTTCCTTGCGGATGCGGGCCATGGCCGCCGCCACCCGCTCGGTCGAGCGGCCATTGACGGTGACCATGGCGCCTTCCCGGGCCAGTTCCAGGGCGATGGCGAAGCCGATGCCGGCGGTGGAACCGGTGACCAGGGCACGCTTGCCGGACAGTTGGAGATCCATGGCCTGTCCTTAGACGAAGCGCACCGAGCAGCCGCCGATGCCGCCGATGGAGACCCGCAGGCTGTCGCCGGCCTGGACCGGCACCATGGCGCCCAGGGCACCGGAGAGCACGATGTCCCCGGCCTTGAGGGGGATGCCCAGGCGGCCCAGGGTATTGGCCAGCCAGACCATGGCGTTGACCGGGGAGTTCATGGTGGCGGCGCCGGCACCGGTGACCACGATCTCGCCACTCTTCTCCAGCACCATGCCGCACAGGGACAGATCGACCTTCTTCGGATCGACCACCTTGTCGCCCAGGACGAAGACGCCGCAGGAGGCGTTGTCGGCCACGGTGTCCTGGATCTTGATCTTCCAGTCCTGGATGCGGGAATCGACGATCTCGAAGCAGGCCATCACCCCTTCGGTGGCGGCCAGCACGTCGGCGGCCGTTACCCCCGGCCCCATGATGTCCTTCTTGAGCAGGAAGGCGATCTCGCCCTCGGCCTTGGGCTGGATGAGGGTGTCCATGGGAATGGATTCCCCCTCGTTGTACACCATGCCGTCCAGCAGGTAGCCGAAATCGGGCTGATGGACGCCGAGCATGTTCATCACCGCCTTGCTGGTGACGCCGATCTTCTTGCCGATGACCTTTTCGCCCTTGGCCAGGCGCCGGGAGAGCATTTGCTGCTGGATGTGGTAGGCATCCTCGATGCTGATGTCCAGCCCCCGGGAAGTCAGGGGGGAGACGGTGCGGCGGGCCGCCAGGGCCTCGTAGAGCTCGTCGCCCAGTTGGATGATCTGTTGCTTGTCCATGGTGGTGCCTTCCTTTAGAGCTTGATGCAGACGTTCTTGAGTTCGGTATAGAACTCCAGGGAATGGACCCCGCCCTCCCGGCCGATGCCGGACTGCTTGGCGCCGCCGAAGGGGGTGCGCAGGTCCCGGAGGAACCAGCTGTTCACCCAGACCAGGCCGGTTTCCAGCTGGCCGGCGACCCGGTGGGCGCGGGTGACGTCCTTGGTCCACACCGAGGCGGCGAGGCCGTAGGTGGTGTCGTTGGCCCGGCGCACCACTTCCTCTTCGCTGTCGAAGGGCATGACCAGGGTGCAGGGGCCGAACACTTCCTCCCGGGCGATGGCGGCATCCTCACCCACGCCGGTCCAGATGGTGGGTTGGACCCAGGAGCCGTTGGCCAGGTCGCCCGGCATGTCGGGCACGCCGCCGCCGGTGACGACGGTGGCGCCCTCCTCCACGGCCTTCTTGTAGTAGGAGAGAACCTTGTTGCGGTGCTCCTGGGAAATGAGCGGGCCCATGCCGGTAGCCGGGTCTTCCGGACGGCCAAGCTTCAGCTTCTCGGCGCCGGCCTTGAGGGCGGTGACGAAGCGGTCGAACAGGGGGCGCTCCACATACACCCGCTCAG
>JBLNBI010000332.1:0-5786 GCA_050259815.1 Actinomycetota bacterium
CTTGCTGCCCGCGCCGAAGGGCTGGGGGTGGGCTGGGTCAGCATCTTCAATGAACTCGAGCTGCAGGACGCCCTGGGCATTCCCCGCAACATCACGCCGATCGCCTACCTGTGCATCGGCAAGGTCAGTCACTTCCACCCGAAGCCCGAGCTGGAAAGCGCCGGCTGGCTTCCCCGCCTGCCCATCGACGAACTGGTCTATTTCGACCAGTGGTCCCAGGGCCCCGGCGAGGGCGAAACCCTGCCCGACCATCTGCGGCAGCGCCAGGCCGCCATCCAGGCCGAGGGCTTCGCCGGCCTCGCCCTCGACTGAGGACAGCCCGTGCCCGACGCCCCGTCACATCTCCTTTCCCTTCCCTCGGCCGCCCTCGCGGCGGTCGTCCTGGACCGTCTCCTGGGCGAGCCCCGGCGCTGGCATCCGCTGGTGGGATTCGGGCGTCTGGCCGGCGGCATCGAAAAGCGCCTGAACGGCGGCAACCGTCCCGCGGGCATCCTCGCCTGGCTGCTGGCGGTGGCCCCCTGGGTGGGCCTTGCCTTCTGGCTGCGGCAATACGCAGGCTTCGCCATCGACACCGCCCTCCTCTATTTCGCCATCGGCGCCCGCAGCCTGGCCGAGCACGCCCAGGCCGTCGAAACGCCCCTTCTTCGAGGCGATCTCCCGGAGGCCCGCCGCCGGGTGGGCTGGATGGTGTCCCGGGACACCGCTTCCCTGGACGAATCCGGGATCGCCAAGGCCGGGGTGGAGTCGGTCCTGGAGAACGGCAACGATGCCGTCTTCGGCGCCCTTTTCTGGTTCGCCCTCCTGGGCGGCCCGGGAGCCCTCCTCTTCCGCCTGGCCAACACCCTGGACGCCATGTGGGGCTACAAGACCGAGCGCTTCCTCCACTTCGGCTGGGCGGCGGCCCGCATCGACGACCTCCTCAACTGGCCGGCGGCCCGCCTCACCGCCCTCACCTACGCCCTGTTCGGCCGCACCGCCCGGGCCCTGGCCTGCTGGCGGGCCCAGGCCCCGGCTTGGGAGAGCCCCAACGCCGGGCCGGTGATGGCCGCCGGGGCCGGCAGCCTCGGGGTTTCCCTGGGGGGTGCCGCCATCTACCATGGCCGGGAGGAAGTGCGCCCGCCCCTGGGCGAAGGAGCCCAGCCGGAGGCTGCCGACATCGGCCGGGCCGTCATCCTGGTCCAGCGGGGGCTGCTGCTGTGGCTGGCGGCCCTCTTCGCGATTTACGGAGTTCTCTATGCTTGAGCACGGCGGACGGCTGCGGGCCGCGTCCCGGCAGTACAACATTCCCCTGGCCCAGTGGGTGGATCTGTCCACCGGCATCAATCCCCAGGGCTGGCCGGTACCCGCCCTGTCCCCGGCATGCTGGCAACGCCTGCCGGAAGCCGACGACGGCCTGGAAGCCGCCGCTGCCGCCTACTACGGCAATCCCCGGCTGCTGCCCCTGCCCGGCTCCCAGGCCGCCATCCAGCTCCTGCCGACCCTGTTTGCCCCGGCTGCGGTGGCCTGCATCGCCCCCCTCTACAACGAGCATCCCCAGGCCTGGACCCGGGCCGGCCACCGGGTGCGCCAGCTCCAGAAGGCCAACCTCACCCGTGCCCTGGGGGCCGCCACCCCGACGGTGCTGCTCTGCAACCCCAACAATCCCACCGCCGACCGCCACCCCCGGGAGGCCTTGGTGGATGCCGCCGCCCAATTGAAGCGCCGGGGCGGCTGGCTGGTGGTGGACGAGGCCTTCGCCGACCCGGCCCCGGAGAACAGCGTGGTGGACCTGGCCGGCGGACCGGAGGCCCCCAACCTCATCGTGCTCCGTTCCCTGGGCAAGTTCTTCGGCCTGGCCGGGGCCCGGGTAGGCTTCGTCTTCGGCCTGCCGGACCTTCTCAACGCCCTCTCCGAAAAACTCGGCCCCTGGCCGGTTTCCGGCCCCGCCCGGGAAGCGGCGAAGCTGGCCCTGGCCGACACCGCCTGGCAGGCAGAGGCCCGCCTGCGCCTGGCGACGGACAGCCGGCGCCTGGCGGAACTCCTCGCTCCCCTGGGGGAGGTCACCGCCACGCCCCTCTTCGCCACCCTGTCCACCGACAAGGCCAAGGCCCTTTTTGGCTTCCTGGCCCGCCGGGGAATCCTGGTCCGCCACTACGACCTCCAGCCCCTGCTGCGCTTCGGTCTGCCGGGGAACGAAACCGAATGGCAGCGCCTCGCCGCCGTCCTCGAAGAATGGAACACCCGATGAAACTCCTGCCATCCCGCCTATTTGCCCTGGCTGCGGCCCTCTTCCTGGCCCAGCCCGCCCTGGCCGACATCGTGGTCAAGGACGACACCGGCCAGGAAATCCGGCTGAAGGAACCGGCCAAGCGCATCGTCAGCCTCGCTCCCCACGCCACCGAAACCCTCTATGCCGCTGGCGCCGGCGACCGGCTGGTGGCCGCCGTGGATTACAGCGACTACCCGGAGGCCGCCAGGAAGCTGCCCCGGGTGGGCGGCTATTCCCGCATCGACCTGGAGGCGGTCGCCGCCTTGAAGCCGGACCTGGTCATCGCCTGGCAGAGCGGCAACCCGGCAGCCCAGGTGGACAAGCTGAAGGCCCTGGGCCTGCCCGTGTTCACCACCCAGACCAACCAGATCGAGGACATCGCCGGCGTCCTGGAACGCTTCGGCCGGCTGGCCGGCACCGACGCCGCCGCCCAGGCCGCCGCCCAGAATTTCCGCAACCGCCTCGCCAAGCTGCGCCAGGGGAATGCCGGCAAGCCGGTGGTGCGGGTGTTCTACCAGGTGTGGAAGGCACCGCTGACCACCGTCGGCGGGCCTCAAATCATTTCCAGCGCCATCAGGCTGTGCGGCGGCGAGAATGTCTTCGGCAACCTGAAGCAGATGGCGCCCACCGTCAGCCTGGAGGCCGTGGTGGAAACCGACCCGGAAGCCATCGTCGCCACCGGCATGGGGGACGCCTCGCCGGAATGGCTGAAGGACTGGGAGAAGTGGCCCCGGATGACCGCCGTGAAGCGGGGCAACCTCTTCCACATCAATCCGGACATCATGCAGCGCCACACCCCCCGCATCCTGGAAGGCGCCGAGCGCCTGTGCGCCAACCTGGACCTGGCCCGCAGCCGGAGGCCGAAATGAGCCGCCGCCTGCCCCGCCGCATCGTCTGCCTGACCACGGAAACGGTCGAAGTCCTCTACGCCCTGGGCGAGGAGGACCGCATCGCCGGCATCAGCGGCTATACCGTCACCCCGCCCCGGGCCCGCAAGGAGAAGCCGAAGGTCTTCGCCTTCACCAGCGGCGACCTGGGCAAGATCCTGGCGGTGCAGCCGGACCTGGTGCTCACCTTCTCCAACCTCCAGGCCGACATCGCCGCCGACCTCATCCGGGCAGGCGTCCCGGTCCATGCGTTCAACCAGCGCAGCGTCGAGGACATCCTCGCCATGGTGGAAACCGTCGGCCGGCTGGTGGGGGCGGAGGACAAGGCCCTCGCCCTGGTGGCCGAACTGGAGGGCATCATCGCAGCCACCCGGGCCGCTGCGGCCGCCTTGCCCCGCCGCCCGAAGGTCTATTTCGAGGAATGGGACGAGCCCCAGATCAGCGGCATCGGCTGGGCTTCCGAGCTGATCTCCATCGCCGGAGGCGAGGACATCTTCGCCGAACTGGCCGCCAAACCCTCCGCCAAGGAGCGCATCATCGCCGATCCCCAGGAAGTGGTGCGGCGTGCCCCGGACCTCATCCTGGGCTCCTGGTGCGGCAAGCATTTCCGGCCCGAACGGGTCACCGCCCGGCCCGGCTGGGAGGCCGTTCCTGCCGTCGCCAAGGGGCAGGTCCATGAGGTGAAGTCGGCGGTCATCCTCACCCCGGGGCCTATCGCTATCCGGGAGGGCCTGCCGGCCATCGCCCGCCTGGTCGCCGCCGCGGCGGCATGAGGAAGCGCCTCGCCCGACTGGGGCCCGTGCTGGCCCTCGTCGGCAGCGCCCACGCCGCCGACATGGCGGTCCTGCCGACCGTTACCGTAACCGTCAATGGCGGCGGCCGAGACCTGGTCGGCATCGCCGATTCGGCCAGCGAAGGGGCCGTCACCGCCAAGGAACTCGCCAACCGCCCGCTCCTCCGCCCGGCGGAAGTCATGGAATCCGTGCCCGGCATGATCGTCACCCAGCACTCCGGGGACGGCAAGGCCAACCAGTATTTCCTGCGGGGCTTCAACCTGGACCATGGCAGCGACTTTGCCACCCGGGTCATGGGCATGCCGGTCAACATGGTGTCCCACGCCCACGGCCAGGGCTACATGGACCTCAATTTCCTCATTCCCGAACTGGTCGGGGCGGTGAAGTACCGGAAGGGCGCCTACAGCGCCGAAGACGGCGATTTCGCCACCAGCGGCAGCGCCCGCATCGACTACCAGCGCCGGCTGCCTGCCCCCTTTGCCGATGTGAGCGTCGGGGAGCACAACTACCGCCGTCTCCTCACCGCAGGCAGCACCGAGATCAACGGGGTCACCGTGCTGGTAGGCGTCGAACTGGCCGGCAACGACGGCCCTTGGCAGCAGCCGGAGCACCTGGAGAAGCAGAACGCCGTCTTCCGCCTCTCTTCCGGCACCGCGGCCAACGGCTACGCCCTCACCGCCATGGCCTACCGGGCCGACTGGACCGCCACCGAGCACGTGCCGGAGCGTGCCATCCAGAGCGGCGAGATCGGCCGCTACGGCGCCCTCGTCCCCAACGACGGCGGCCAGACCCACCGCTACAGCCTGTCCGGGGAGTGGGCCGGCACCGGCGAGACCGGCGCCAGCCGGGCCAGCCTGTACGCCATCGACTACGGCCTCAATCTCTTCTCGGCCCCCTCCGGCTACATCGGCGGCCTCCAGGGCGACCAGCACGAGCAGGCCGACCAGCGCGTGGTCTGGGGCGGCGACGCCCGCCACACCTGGTTCCTGGTGCCCGGACTGAAGGACACCGAACTCACCGCCGGCCTGCAGCTGCGCCAGGACCGCATCGGCAAGGTGGGCCTCTACTCCACCGAAAACCGGCGGCGGACCGGCACCGTCCGGGAGGACCGCATCACCGAGACGGCCTACGGCCTCTTCCTCGATGCCCGCACCCAATGGACGTCCTGGCTGCGCACCCAGGCGGGAACCCGTTACGACGAGATCCGGGCCCAGGCCACCGCCCTGGGCGGCGTGAACAACATGGCCAACGGCGGCGATGCCTCCGCCCGCCAGTGGAGCCCCAAGCTGGGCGCCGCCCTCGGCCCCTTCAACCTGGCCGGCCCCACCGAGTTCTACGCCAACTGGGGCGACGGCTTCCACAGCAACGACGTACGCGGCGCCACGGCCCGCACCAATCCCCAGGATGGCAGCCCCGCCCAGGCCCTGCCCCTATTGGTCAAGGCCCGGGGCAGAGAGGTCGGAGTGCGGGCCACCCCACGGCCCTGGTGGAACACCAGCCTTTCCGCCTGGAAGATGGAGCTGGCCTCCGAGCTGGTCTTCATCGGCGACGAAGGCGTGACCGAACCGAAGGGTGCCTCGGAGCGCCGGGGGCTGGAATGGTCCAACCACTTCATCCCCGTCGCCGGCCTGCTCGTGGATGCCGACCTGGCCCTGTCCCGGGCCCGGTTCAGGAGCGACATCAACGGCGGCCGGCACGTGCCCAATGCCATCCCGGTGACCGCCTCGGTGGGGCTGACCGCCGATGACGGCGGTCCCTGGTTCGGCGGGCTGCGGATGCGCTACCTGGGCGCCTACGACCTGGAGGAGACCGGCACGGAGAAATCCCGCGCCTTCTGGATGACCAACCTCAAGGTCG
>JBLNBI010000333.1:0-16202 GCA_050259815.1 Actinomycetota bacterium
GGGCGGGCGATAGACCGGTTCGACGTAGCGGATCGGGTACATGGGCGGCGGGGGTGGGAAATCAGGCCGGCGTATTCTGCCTGATCCAGGACACCAGCGCCTCCGCCGGCATGGCCCCGGACGTGCGGGCCACCTCGACCCCGCCCTTGAAGACCACCAGGGTCGGGATGGAGCGGATGCCGTAGCGCCCGGCCAGTTGCTGCTCTTCCTCCGTATTCACCTTGGCGAGGCGGAAATGGGGCTCCAGCCGGCGGGCGGCCTCGGCGAAGTGGGGGGCCATGGAGCGGCAGGGGGCGCACCAGGGGGCCCAGAAATCCACCACCAGGGGCAGGTCTGAGTTCTGGAGGTGCTTCTCGAAGCCGGCCTGGTCCAGCTCCGTGGCGATGCCCCGGAACAGCCGCTCCTTGCAGCGGCCGCAGGTGCCGCCTTCGCCCAGGCGTTCCGGGGGCAGGCGGTTGGTAGTGTGGCAGTGGGGACAGACGACATGGACAGGGGCTGACATGGCGGGACTCCAGGCTAACAGTGAATTCTTATATTGGTCCGTCCGGACGAAAATCAAGTTCGTACCGGGATTCGGCCAGGGTATGATCGGGGAATTGCCCTGGAAAACAACGAACAACCCCTACAGGCATTACCCATGACCCGCCCGCCAGCCAGACCCCGCCTGCGCACTGCGCTGGCCGCCTGTTCGATGTTCCTGGCGGCGTCTGCGGCCCTGGCCCAGTACCCGGAAATCGAATACGCCTCCCCCGATCAGTCGGTGTGGACCGCCCGGGTCAATGACAAGGGCGAGCCGGACAATCCCCTCTTCCGCCTGGCCGCCGAGCTGTTCGCCAAGGCGGGCATTCCCTGGCACGGCCGAACCTATCCCGCCGCCCGCATGTTCCGCTACCTCCAGGACGGGACTGCCCAGTTCTCCATCCTGGTCAAGGCGCCGGCCCTGCAATCCTGCTGCCTGTTGAGCCGCAAGCCGGTGGCCAAGGCCGACCTCCGGGTCTATCGCCTGGGCGCGCTGACGCCGATCCACAGCCGGGAGGAACTGGCGGGGCACTCGGTCATCGTGGTGCGGGGCTACAGCTATGCCGGGCTCAAGGACTTCCTGGCCGACCCCCGGAACCGGGTGACCGCCTACGAGGCCCCCACCCACACGGCGGCCTTCCGCATGCTGGCCTCCGGCCGGGCCGATTACCTCATCGACTACGTCGGCCCCGCCGCCGAGACCTTGGCCGTCGAGCCCCTGTCCGGCGTCCAGTCCGACTCCCTGTCCCAGCAGGAGGTCTTCCTGGTGCTGTCCCGGACCTATCCCGACGCGGAGAAGGTCATGGCCCGCCTGGAAGCCATCGCCGATTCCCTCGACAAGGACAAGCTCCTGTCCCACATCGCCAAGTAATCCATGTCTTTCCTGAAACGTTCCGTCCTTGCCCTTCGCACCCTCCTGTGGGTGGTCCTGGTCAGCCTCGGGGTCTTCGTGGTGGCCTCCACCGCCGGGGTGCTCCTGGAGCGGGACCGCATCCTCACCGCCGCCCACGACGAAGCCCACAACACGGTCGCCAACAACCTGGGGGCGGTCGGCGTCGCCCTCTGGTCCTACGACAAGGTGGCCCTGTCGGCCCTGCTGGAAGGCATGGTGCGGGGCGGCTCCATGACCCGCTTCGAGGTCCGGGACGACCAGGACGTGGTCGCCGACGTCCGCCGGCCGGGCACCGCGGACAACGCCGACCGGGTCTGGTCGGTGCCGATCCTGGCGCAATCGGGAGGCAAGCAGATCGGCGTCCTGCGGGTTTTCGAATCCTATGGCGAGGTGGACAAGCGTATCGCCGACGCCGTCACCACCCTGGTGGCCGCTGAACTGGTCAAGGTCATCGGCCTGGCCTTCATCATCTTCGTCATCGTCTACCGCCAGATCGCCCGCCACCTCCACCATCTGGCCGAGGACGTGCAAGCCCTGGCGCCCAAGGATCTGGAGACCCGGATTTCCCTCGATCGCCGGCACCGGCATCGGGATGAGCTGGATACCCTGGTGGAATCCATCAACCGCTTCCTCCACGACCGGGCCGAGGAGATGAAGAAGCGCTCCCGGGCCGAAAGCAGCCTGCGGGAGAGCATGACGGAAATGCAGGTGGTCCTGGGGGCCCTGTCCGACGGGGTCATCGCCCTGGACGGCGAATGCCGGGTCCGCTACGCCAACGCGGCGGCCCGGGCCCTCCTGGGCATGCTGAGCGAGCCCGTCGAGGGCCAGGGGATGGAGGATATCCTGGCCATCGTCAGCGAAAGGAGCGGCCGGGAGATCGAAGGCCTGTGCGCCCGCATCCTCGAGGACGGGACGCCCATGCACCTGCGGGGCGATGTCCGCATCCGCACCCGGGACGGCAGCGAATTCGACGCCAAGATCAGCGCCGTGCCGGCGCCGGGCTCGGGGGACGTGGCCATGATCCTGGTGTTTACCGACATCTCGGCGGAAATCAGCAAGGAGCGCCAGATCGAGTTCCAGGCCTTCCACGATCCCCTCACCGAGTTGGGCAACCGTTCCATGCTGGCCCGGGACCTGGGCCAGGACATCGAGCGGGCCAGCCGGGAAGGCGGGCGGATCGCCATCCTTTCCCTGGACCTGGACAATTTCAAGAACATCAACGACGCCCTCGGCCACACCGTCGGCGACATCCTCCTGAAGCAACTGGCCCATCGCCTGCGCGCTACGGTCAAGGCGCCGGGCTGGGTGACCCGCCATGGCGGGGACGAGTTCATCGTCGTCCTGCCCCAGTGCGCCGACATCAACCAGGCCATCGACCTGGCCCGGGCCCTCATGGCCAGCATCGCCCAGCCCTTCTTCATCGAGGAGCACGAGCTGCGCATCACGTCCTCCATCGGCATCTGCCTCTACCCGGAGCACGGCGTCAGCATCGGCGAGCTGATCAGCAAGGCCGACATGGCCATGTACGAGGCCAAGCGGGAAGGCCGCAACGCCTACCGCTTCTACGAGCTGAACCTGCTCCAGCGCTCCGCCGAGCGCCTCGCCATGGAAAACGGCCTGCGGGTGGCCCTGGCGGAGAACCAGTTCCACCTGGTCTTCCAGCCCAAGGTCACCATCGCCGGCGAGGAAGTCCATTCCCTGGAGGCCCTGCTGCGCTGGCAGAAGCGCCCGGGGGAGACCATCTCTCCGGCGGATTTCATTCCGGTGGCGGAAGACACCGGCCTCATCATCGAGATCGGCGATTGGGTCCTGCGGGAATCCCTGGCCGCCGCCCGCCGCCTGCGGGAGACCCTGGGCCGGGACCTGGCCATTGCGGTCAATGTGTCGCCCATCCAGTTCCGCAGCAGCGAGCGGCTGATGAACACCCTGCGGGAGCTGGCCGCGGAGGAGCCGGACCTGCACCGGCTCCTGGAAATCGAGCTGACCGAGAGCGCCCTGGGCGGCAAGGTGGACGAGGTCACCGCCAAGCTCGACAGCATCAAGAGCCTGGGCCTCAAGATCGCCATCGACGATTTCGGCACCGGCTATTCCTCCCTGGCCTACCTCAAGAATTTCCCCATCGACATTCTCAAAATCGACCAGGCCTTCATCCGGGGCCTGCACACCAACGCCCAGGACAAGGCCATCGTCGGCTCCGTGGTCCAGCTCGGCAAGAGCCTGGGCTTCGAGATCGTGGCCGAAGGGGTGGAGGAAGAGGCCCATGTCGCCATCCTGGCCGGCCTGGGCTGCGACTACGCCCAGGGCTACTGGTTCTCCCGGCCCCTGCCGGAAGGGGATCTGGCCGCCAAGCTCCGGGAAATCGAGGCCCACGCCCCCGGCTAAGAGGGTTCGGTCTGCGCCTATGACGAAGGTGGTATGGAATGTGCATGTTGAGTGCGGCATTCCCCGGTTCATCCCTTCGAAGCATCGTAGATGGCGCGCACACCCTTCCGGCTGGTTCTCACCGTTTTTCTTGTCTTCGCCCTTACCACGGCGGTGGGGGGCTATCTCGTCCACCTGAACGAGAAAAACCGGGTTCTCCAGGAGCAGAAGGCAGCCATGCACGTGGCGGCCATGCATGCCCACCTCCTGGAGGAGCAGGTCAGCCGCTCCCTTTCCGCCACCTACGCCCTGGCGGCCGTCGTGCGCCAGGGCCGGGGAGAAGTGGATAATTTCGACGCCCTGGCGGCGGAGATGCTGCACCTGTACGGCGGCACCAGCGCCCTGCAGCTGGCTCCCAAGGGCATTATTTCCCGCATCGTTCCGCGGATAGGAAACGAAGCCGCCATCGGCCACGCCCTGCTCCAGGACCCCTCCCGCAACAAGGAGGCCTTCGTGGCCGTGGAAACCCGGAAGCTCACCCTGGCCGGGCCCTTTCCCCTGCGCCAGGGCGGCGTCGCCGTGGTAGGGCGCCTGCCCATCTTCCTGCCGGATGGGGACGGCTTCGAGAAATTCTGGGGCTTCTCCACGGCGGTCATCCGGATTCCCGACCTGCTGGCGGCGGCCAAGCTCGACGAGGGCAACCTGCCCGGCTACGAGTACGAGCTGTCCCGTATCCATCCCGACACCCGCCAGCCCGACGTTTTTGCAGCCTCTTCCTCGGCGGCCCTGGTGGATCCCGTCTCCTATCAGGTCCAGGTCCCCAACGGCACCTGGACCCTGAGCATCGCCCGGGCCGAGGGCTGGCACTCCCCCGGCCATGTCCTGGCGGTGGAGGGGGCCATCGTCCTCCTGGTCGGCCTCCTGGTGGCCCTGCTTGCCTATAACGCCTTGAAGCTGCCCCTGGTGCTGGGGCGGGAAGTGGAGCTGCGCACCCGGGATCTCAAGGCGGCCAACGACGGGCTGGCCTCCGAGATGGGCCGGCGCCAGGTGGCGGAAGAGAGCCTCAGGCAGCGGGCTTCGGAAATCGAGGTGGTCCTGGGGGCCCTGTCCGACGGGGTCATCGCCGTGGACCGGCGGGGGCGGGTGCGCCACGCCAACAGCGCCGCCCGCGCCCTGCTGGCGGTCACCGGCGAGCCCCTGGAAGGCCAGTCCCTGGAGCGCCTCCTGGCAGTAGTGGACGAAGGGTCCGGGGAAGAGATTCCGGGCATCTGCCGGTCGGTGATCCGGGAGGGGAATTCCCTCCACCTGCGGGGCAATGTCCGCATCCGTACCGCCGACGCCCGGGAATTCGACGCCCGCATCAGCGCCCTGCCGGCGCCGGAATCCGGCGAGGTGGCCATGATCTTCGTATTCACCGACATCTCCACGGAAATCCGCAAGGAGCGGCACATCGAGTTCCAGGCCTTCCATGATCCGCTCACCCAACTGGGGAACCGCGCCCTCCTGGCCCGGGACCTGGCCCGGGAGATCGAGGCGGCGGGCCCCCGGGGCGAGCGGGTCGCCGTGCTCTGCCTGGACCTGGACAATTTCAAGAACATCAACGACGCCCTCGGCCATACCATCGGCGACATCATGCTCCAGCAGCTGGCCCAGCGCCTGCGCTCGGTAGTGTCGGCCCCCGGCTGGGTGACTCGCCACGGCGGCGACGAGTTCATCATCGTGGTGCCCGGGCTGAATGCCGCCGAGGCCGCCACGGAGCTGGCCGCGGACCTCATGGCCAGCATCGCCAGGCCCTTCTGCATCGACGACAAGGTGCTGCGGGTGACCTCGTCCATCGGCATCAGCATCTACCCGGACCATGGCGCCAGCATCGGCGAGCTGGTCAGCAACGCCGACATGGCCATGTTCGAGGCCAAGCGCTACGGGCGCAACAGCGCCTGTTTCTACGAATCCGCCCAGTTGGAACGTTCCGCCGAGCGGCTGCTCCTGGAGAACGGCCTGCGCACCGCCCTGGCGGATGGCGAGCTGTCCCTGGTCTTCCAGCCCAAGGTGCGGATCGCCGATGGGGAGACTCCCTCGGTGGAGGCCCTGCTGCGCTGGAACAGCCGGCAGGTTGGCGCTGTTTCACCGGATACCTTCATCCCCGTGGCCGAGGACATGGGGCTCATCATCGACATCGGGGATTGGGTGCTGCACCAGGCGGTGGCCG
This sequence comes from Actinomycetota bacterium, assembly GCA_050259815.1. Taxonomy (GTDB): domain Bacteria; phylum Pseudomonadota; class Gammaproteobacteria; order Burkholderiales; family Rhodocyclaceae; genus JAGTRP01. The sequence goes on from JBLNBI010000333.1 coordinate 5,982, forward strand.
CTGCCCGCCGGCTGAGGTCGCGGCTGGGCCGGGAGGTCGCCGTGGCGGTGAATGTCTCCCCCGTCCAATTCCGCAGCGATCGCCTGATCGCCGCCCTGCGCCGGCTGGCGGAAGAGGAGCCGGACCTGCCCCGGCTCCTGGAGATCGAACTCACCGAGCAGGCCCTGGCCGGGGATGTGGCGGAAGTGACCGCCAGCCTGGCGAGTATCCGGGAACTGGGCATCCGGGTCGCCATCGACGATTTCGGGACCGGTTATTCCTCCCTGGCCTACCTCAAGAATTTCCCCATCGACGTCCTCAAGATCGACCAGGCCTTCATCCGGGAACTGCACCTCAGTCCCCAGGACCAGGCCATCGTCGGTTCCGTGGTCCGCCTGGGCAAGAGCCTGGGCTTCGACATCGTGGCGGAAGGCGTGGAGGAGCCCGGCCACGTGGATATCCTCGCCGAGCTGGGCTGCGACTACGCCCAGGGCCACTGGTTCTCCCGGCCGCTGCCGGAGCACGAACTGGTGGCACGCTTCCAGGACGCCCAGGCGCTTTCGGTGGCCTGAGGCAAGCGTCCGGATTCCTCTTCCCGGGAATGAATTCCTGCCGGATGGGAGGGGCGCTATCGGCATTGCGTCATTCCTGATATTGGGGAAATCCTGGTTGTTAATTCGAGAATTTTCCCGAAAATGAGTTTCTCGGTGACGAATTCCTGTCTTGGTCTTTTGGAAAAAAGTTCCTTCAGTTACCTGAAATTCGGGGCAATTTCTGTCGGTGAAGTAACCATGTCCTTACACCGTCCAGGGGCTTGGCCTATTTCTTGCGCCAAGGGGCGGGTAAGCAATTTTGTTTGATCGGAGATCGAAATGAACAATGCCAAGTTTGCATGCCTGCCGGTGGCCCTGGTCCTCGGCCTGACCGTCCTGTCCGGCCCCGCCGCCGCCGAGGTGGATGAGGCCGCTGTCAAGACCATCCTGAAGCGCAACGACTGCACCAAGTGCCACGCCATCGACAAGACCAAGAAGGGCCCCGCCTACAAGAAGGTCGGCGAGAAGCTGCGCGGCAAGTCCCGGGCCGAAGCCGAGAAGATCGTCATCGACAACATCACCAAGGCCCCCAAGGTGAAGCTGGAAGACGGCACCGAGGAAGAGCACAAGGTCATCGATACCAAGGATCCCAAGGACTACAAGCTCCTGGTGGATTGGCTGCTGTCCCTCTAAGTGGACTCGGGGCGGCGGACTGGCAAGTCCGCCGTCTGGCATAAAAATGTAGGGGGTATAACCATGAAATTGCATCACTGGATCCTGGCGGCCTGCGTGGCCGCGGGACTGGCCCTGGGCAACGGGGCCATGGCGGCGGACAATGCCAAGCCCGCCAAGCCGGCGCCCAAGGACCTCATCCTCAAGGGTGACGCCAAATGTACGGGCTGCCACGACGAGTCTGATGAGCCGACGCCGTCCATGCTCGATCTCCATCCGTCCGTCCTGGCTATCGGCAAGACCCGCCACGGCACCAAGGCTGACGGCCGCACGCCGACCTGTACCGACTGCCACGGCGACAGCGAAAAGCACATGAACTACAAGGGCAGCGAAAAGCCGCCCAAGCCGGACCGCTGGTTCAGCGGCAAGACCAAGACCGACGTTGAGGCCCGCAACGGCGCCTGCCTGAGCTGTCACGAGGATGCCAAGCGCGCCAACTGGCGGGCCAGCAAGCATGCCGGCCAGGACGTCGCCTGTACCTCCTGCCATTCGGTCCATGCTGCCAAAGACAAGGTCCGGGACAAGCGTTCCCAGCCCCAGGTCTGCTTCACCTGCCACAAGGAGCAGCGCGCCCAGGCCGACAAGCCGTCCCACCATCCGATCCCGGAAGGCAAGATGACCTGTTCCGATTGCCATAATCCCCACGGTTCCACCGGGCCGAAGGCGCTCATCAAGGACAGCGTCAACGCCACCTGCTATACCTGTCATGCGGAGAAGCGCGGCCCGTTCGTGCATAACCATCCGCCGGTGGCCGAGGATTGTGCCAACTGCCACAACCCCCACGGTACTATCGCCGATTCCCTGCTGAAGACCCGTCCGCCGTTCCTGTGCCTGCAGTGTCACGACACGGCAAGCCATCCGGGCAACCTTCCCGGTATCGCCCCGCAGGTCAATACCCGGACCACGATTGGCGGTGTGAATTCGGGGACTACACCTACCAATAACTTCAATGCCAACACTTCCGTGGGCGTCACCCAGGGACGTGCCTGCCTGAACTGCCATACGGAAATCCACGGTAGCAACAGCCCGGCCAATGCCTCCAAGGCAATGCGGTTCTGGCGCTGAGTTAGGGAGTTAGAAATGGAAAACATCAGGATTTTCAAGCGGGGTATGCTCGCTGTTGCCATCGCGATGGCTTTTCCCGCGGGTGGCGCCTGGGCCGATGAGGACGTGGCCGAACTGATCAACCCCAACGTGACGGAAGTCCAGCCCAAACTGCTTTATCTGGACAAGGTCAATCCCTTGTACCGTCAGTACACCGGGATGAACCATCAGGGCGTCAATGGCGCTCTGGACCTGAACTTCATCGACCGCAACGAAGCCGGTCGCTGGCTCCGGATCGAAGCCCGCGACCTCGGTCTCGAAACCCAGGAATTCAAGGCCGCGGTGGAACAGCAGGGAGATTGGGCCGTCAAGCTGGGCTACGACCAGATTCCGCGCTATGCGCCGTTCAAGGTCAATTCGGCGGTCCAGGGCGTGGGTTCCAATAACGTCACTCTGCCCGCGACTCCGTTTGGAGTTGGGTCGGTTTCTTCGGTGTACGACCTGAAGACCGAGCGGACAGCGACATCCATTGCCGCCAGCAAATTCATTCTCGAAGGACTGCAGGCCAATTTCAGCTTCAAGAACGAGGACAAGAAGGGGACCCGTATGTGGGGCTCCACCGGCAACTCCTTCAGCGCTCGGGATACCGGCCAGGCCGGCAGTCCATTCAGGACCTATTCGGCCCAGTTCTTCACCCCTGAGCCGATCAACTCCACCCACCAGCAGTTTGAGGCTTCCCTCGACTACTACAGCAAGAAATTCCAGGTGTCTGGCGGTTATTACGGCAGCTTCTACAAGAACAACGCGGGCAATGGGTTGTTTGTTAGCCCGACCTCGATTTTTGGCAGGGCTCCGGATACCGCCGCCGGTGCGACGCTGACGACCCTCAGCACCAATCTGAGCCCCTTGTCCCTGCCGCCTGACAACCATGCCCAGCAGTTCTATGTTTCGGGCGGCTACAACTGGACGGACGATACCCGCGGCACCTTCAAGGCCAGCAAGACTTTTGCGGTCCAGAACGACGACTTCATCTCGGCCTCCCAGATCGTTCCGTCCTCGACCAGCGCGGCCTGCGGTCCGACCCAGGTTTGTCCGGCGACCCTGACTTCCCGCACCAACCTGGGTGGCAAGGTCGAAACCACCAATCTAGCCGCATCCCTGACCTCCCGCCTTACCAAGGATTTGAACGTGCTGGCGTCGTGGGCCTATGAGGATCGTGACGACAAGACGCCGATCGATCGCTATGCCATCGACTATTCCCATGGCGGCGCCGCCATCACCAACAACCCGCAGTCCATGAAAACCAACCGCGGCAAGTTTGAGGCCGGCTATCGCCTGCCCCAGAACTACAAGGTCACGGTGGGCTACGACTACGATGAGCGTGAGTACGTAGGTGCCGCTGAAGAGGGCTTCCGGGACAAGACCAAGGAAGGTACTTTCCGGATCGATCTCCGGAAGTCATTGAGCGAAACGGTCAACGGCAACATCCAACTTGCCCATGCCGACCGGACGGGCTCCTCCTGGGGCAGCACGCCGAACGCCTTCGGTGATCATTGGGTCGCACCCCTGCAGTTTTCCGACCGCACCCGCGACAAGGCCAAGCTCATGCTGGACTGGGCGCCGCTGGAAGCTCTCAATATCCAATTCGCCTATGAGACGACCCGGGACAATTACGATTCCCGCAAAGGTAACCTGGGCCTGGACAAGGGCGGCACGGATCTTTACTCCATCGACGCCGCCTACCGCTTCACCGAGGACTGGAAGGCTACCCTGTGGTACTCCCTGGGCTTCAACAATATCAAGCAGAACGAGCGCCAGAATCCCCGTCTCGTGGACAACGTGACCGCCGAGAACCTCCAGGACTGTACCGGCGCGGCTCACGTCAATGGCACTCCGCCTGGAACGACTTATAGCTCCACGACAGCCGCCTCGTTCACCTGCAACCCCTGGTCCGCCAACCTCAAGCTGAAGAGCGAGGCCGTCGGGGCAGGGGTCCAGGGCAAGGTGCTCGGCAAGGTGAACGTCGGTGCCCAGTACTTGTATTCCCGGGACGTGAACAAGTACAACATAGCGGTCGGCCCGGTGTACGCCGGATCAAATGCCAACTCCCCTGTCCTGCAGGGGGCGGGCATCCTTCCGGATACCGTCTATAGCCTGAACACGCTCAGGCTGTTCGGCTCCTATCCGCTCGCCAAGGCAACCACGGTGCGCCTGGACTATGTGTACGATGTCCGCAAGATGGACAACTACACCTGGTCCGGCTGGAGGTATTCGGATGGCACGACAGTCTTCGTCAAGCCCGAGCAGACCACCCAGTTGATCGGCTTGACCTTGATCCAGGCCTTCTGATCGCACCGGACGCACCGGACCCTTGCGGCCCGGTGCATTTCGCAGCCTGGCCCATGCGGCCGGGCGGCGTGAGGGGGGCCCTTCGGCGCCCCTTTTTTACTTGCCGGCGTCGGCGCTTCTCGCACCGTCGGCATGGAATGAGTATTAGGGAGTATTTCATGGGAATCTCAACCATCCCGGGTTGGATGCGGGCCGGACTGCTGCCCGCCCTGGCCCTCGCCCTGGGCCTGTCCGCCGCCGTTGCCGCGGATAATGCGGCCAAGCTCGACGACGCCACCTGCCTGACCTGCCACGACGGCAAGAAGGGCAAGCTCCAGGCCGCCGACAAGCACACCCTGGCACCGGTGAAGAAGGCCGGGCTGGAGAAGGGCGTCCACGCCAAGGTGCAGTGCGTCGCCTGTCACACCGACATCGTTGACGCCAAGGAAAACCACCAGAAGGCCGCCGGCGTGGCCAAGCCCGAGTGCGCCACCTGCCACGAGCAGCTTTGGGAGAAGGCGAAGCAGGACCCCAAGGGCAAGGAACGCCTGGAAGTGGTGGTCAAGAACGTGGAGGCCTACAAGAAGTCCTTCCACGCCCGTCCGGACCGGGACAATCCCGACCGGGCCAAGGCCACCTGTGCCGATTGCCACGCCACCCACGACTTCAACGTGCCCAAGCAGGGCACGCCGGAACGGGACCAGTGGCGCCTGACCATCCCCAAGACCTGCGGCGAGAAGTGCCACGACGAGCAGCTCGAGGATTACGAAAGCTCCGCCCACGGCCAACTGACCATGGGCAAGGACGATCCCAAGGGCGCGGTGTGTGTGGATTGCCACACCACCCACGAGATCACCAGCGCTTCGGCCGAGAGCTTCAAGCTCAAGAACGTCCTGGCCTGCGGCGACTGCCACAAGGAAGAGCTGCACAGCTACCGGGATACCTACCACGGCCAGGTGAACCGGCTGGGCTACACCTACACCGCCAAGTGCGCGGACTGCCACGGCAGCCACGGCATCAAGAAGACCGACGATCCGGAGTCCAAGGTCAATCCGAAGAACCGGCTGAAGACCTGCCAGCAGTGCCACAACGACAAGAAGCCGGGCATGGTGGTGGCCACGGCGGGCTTCGCCACCTTCGGCCCCCATGCCAACGGCCACGACTTCAAGAAGTATCCGGAAATGTGGATCGCCTCCAAGTTCATGGAAGCCCTCCTCATCGGCGTCTTCGCCTTCTTCTGGTTGCACTGCGGCCTCTGGTACTACCGCGAGTGGAAGGAACGCCAGGCCGGCAAGTCCGTGCCCCACGTGAAGACCAGTGAGATGGAGCTGGGCCAGAAATACGTCAAGCGCTTCGCCTGGGGCTGGCGCATCGCTCACCTGGTCTTCGCCCTGGTGACCATGACCCTGGTCCTGACCGGCACCACCGCCCTCTACGCCGACAGCGTCTGGGCGCCCAAGGTGGCCGCCGCCGTCGGCGGGCCGCGCATCCTGGGGATCATCCACCGCACCGCCGCCGTCCTCTTCGTCGGCATCTTCATGATCCACTTCGTCTATGTGATGCAGCGCCTCCTGCGGAGCAAGACCTTCCGCTGGTTCGGCCCGGATTCCCTGATCCCGAACTGGAAGGACTTCACCGACTGCTGGGCCATGTTCAAGTGGTTCCTGGGCAAGGGCGAGCGCCCCAACTTCGACCGCTGGGCCTACTTCGAGAAGTTCGACTACTGGGCGGTGTTCTGGGGTGTGAACATCATCGGCTGGAGCGGCCTGATGCTGGCCTTCCCCCATGTGACGGCGACCTACCTGCCGGGCTGGGTGTTCAACGTCGGCACCCTGGTCCATGGCGAAGAGGCCTTCCTGGCGGCGGTGTTCCTGTTCACGGTGCATTTCTTCAACAACCACTTCCGTCCCGACAAGCTGCCGCCGCCGGACGTGGTGATGTTCACCGGCTCCCTGCCCCTGGAGGAGTTCAAGCGTGACCATCCGGCCCACTACCAGCGGCTGGTGGCAAGCGGCGAACTGGAGAAGTATCTGGTCGATGCCCCGTCCCGGCCCCTGCGCCTGGGCTCCATCGCCCTCGGCCTGGTCCTCATCGCCGCCGGCTTCACCCTGCTGACCCTGGTGGCCATCGGCTTCTTCGGCAAGTTCTAAGGGCGGCCCGACGGCCAGCAACGGCCCGCGGCCCAGGCGTCCTGCCTGGCCCGCGGGCCGTTTTCTTTTGGGGCTTGAAATCTTCCGGGCCACACCTAATTAGGGGGTGTGGCCCCCGAGGCCGGCTTTCCGGCCAGGGGCATTTCAGACCCTAAGGAGGATCCAATGATGTTTCGATCGATGTTCCCTCGTGACGTCCTTGCCGAACTCGACCGCCTGCAGCGGGACATGCAGACCGCCTTCGAGGCCGGTCCCAGCATCCGGGGCTTCGGCCGGGGCGGCTTCCCTGCCCTGAACGTGGGTGGCACCCCCCAGTCGGTGGAAATCTACGCCTTCGCGCCGGGGCTGGACCCGGCCACCATCGAAGTGAACCTGGAGCGCGGCGTGCTCACCATCGCCGGTGACCGGACGCCGGACCTGCCCGGCCAGGACGAAAAGGCGGCGGTTCATATCAACGAGCGCTTCGCCGGCCGCTTCCGCCGGGTGGTCAGCCTGCCCGACGACGCCGACGCCAATGCCGTCGCCGCCGAATACCGGGACGGCGTCCTGCACGTCAGCGTCAAGCGCCGGGAATCGGCCCAGCCGCGCCGCATCGCCATCCAGTGATCGAGGAGTCCAACCATGAGCGACAACACCCAAGTCACCCGTAACGAAGCCGAGAACACCCGCCGGGAAGCGGCCCTCATGCCGCCGGTGGATGTGATCGAGGACGCCGGCGGCATCACCCTCTACGCCGATCTGCCGGGCGTTCCGAAGGAGAAACTCAACCTGCAGGTGGAGGCCGATAGCCTGACCATCGAAGGGGAGATGGGCCTGGCCATGCCCGAGGGCATGGCGGCCAGCCATGCGGAAGTATCCCTGCCGCGCTACCGGCGGGTCTTCACCCTGTCCAAGGAACTGGACAGCGAGAAGGTTTCCGCCGAGTTCAAGCACGGGGTGCTCAAGCTGCGCATTCCCAAGGCCGAGCACGCCCAGCCCCGCAAGATCGAGGTCAAGGTAGCCTGATCCCGGCATAACGCCGAAAAATGAAACCCGGCGGGCCGAATCCGACACTTAGCCTTACTGTTCGGATTCGGCCCCCGGGCCATGACACAGCAAACCCTATCTTCCCAGCAGTTCGGAACCATCGAAACCGAAGGCGAGCTGGCAGGCGCCATGCTCTGCATGGACGCCGACCGGCCAGCCGAGGCCATGCTCCATTGGTGGGGCGGGAGGGTGCCGCCGACGGCCGTCCTCACCCGTTGCGCCTGGCAGGGGAATGACGTCCTGGAACTGGAGCCCGTCGCCGTCTTCCACGCCAACGGGCGCGGCGGCTTCGGCCTCAGCCGGTCGCCGCCGGATAAGTCCTCCCTGCTGCGGGGATTCCATGCCTCCCTGCGCCGGCAGGAGGGCGGCCTCGCCGGGGAGTGGCGCTTGGAGGCCGGGCGGCGAGGGGGCATTGCCTTCGGGCAGCCGGCCGGTGGCGACGAGGTGGCGGCCGAGCGTTGCGCCAACTGGGCGGATTTCAAGGCCTGGGCCACCCGCAGCCGGGAAGAGAAGGACGCCGTCGCCTACCGGGGCCACGGCGACAGCCGCTTCAAGCTGCGCACCAGCCTGCACCGGGCGGGCCGCTACCGCCTGGAACGCTACTGCCTGGAAACCCTGATGCAGTTCCGCGACCATGCGGAGGCCGTGTCCGGCATGCGTTTCAACCTCAACGACGAGGACGACTACGCCATCCTCCTCGGCCTCGCCCAGCACCACGGCCTGCCGACGCCCCTCCTGGACTGGACCAGCTCCCCCTATATCGCCGCCTTCTTCGCCTTCTCCGACGCCCTGGAGTCCGCCGAGATGCGTCCGGACGCCTCCCATGTGCGGGTCTACGGCCTGACCCGGGAATTCGTGCAGGCCAGCTCCTCTCCGGTGGTGGAACTGCCCCGGGTGTCGCCCTACGTCGCTTCCCTGTCCATCTCGCCCCGCAACAACCCCCGCCTCTACGCCCAGCAGGGGCTGTTCCTCATCACCAACGTGGGGGAGGTGGAATCCTTCGTCTGCCGGCAGGAGAAAGAAAGCGGCCGGCCCGCCGTGATCGCCGCGGACATCCCCGTCGCCTGCACCAGCGAGGCCCTGGAGGACCTGGCCTTCATGGGCCTCACCGCTGCCACCCTTTACCCCGGGCTGGACGGCGTCTGCCGCATGATGCGCCACGCCATGCTCTTCAAGCGCAGCGCCGTGCTGCCGCCGGGCAGGTCTTCCGGGGAGATGGCTTGATTCCGGGGCGGGGCGGCCGGGGCGGAAAAATTTTTCCGGCGCCGCTCTTGAAAAGCGAAGATGCCGTCCATATTATTAGCACTCGTCAGCGTTGAGTGCTAACAGTTGCTCGCGTTCCCCGGGGTCAGCCCGGCCAATTTCCAAGTCAGTGAAGTTCATTGAAAGAGGAGTTATCTACATGAAAATCCGTCCCCTGCACGACCGCGTCATCGTCAAGCGCGTTGAAGCCGAGCGCACCACCGCTTCCGGTATCGTCATCCCCGATTCCGCCGGCGAGAAGCCCGATCAGGGCGAAGTCCTGGCCGTCGGCCCGGGCAAGCGCGACGATTCCGGCAAGCAGATCGCTCCGGACGTGAAGGTCGGCGACCGCGTGCTGTTCGGCAAGTACGCCGGCCAGACCGTCAAGGTGGATGGCCAGGAAGTGCTGGTCATGCGCGAAGAAGACATCATGGGCGTCCTCGAAGCCTAAGCCCTGTCGAACCCACAGAATCTGAATTAGGAGAAATACATGGCTGCTAAAGAAGTCAAATTTGGTGATTCCGCCCGCGCCCGCATGGTTGAAGGCGTCAACATCCTGGCCGACGCCGTCAAGGTGACCCTGGGCCCCAAGGGCCGCAACGTGGTTCTCGAGCGTTCCTTCGGTGGCCCGACCGTCACCAAGGATGGCGTTTCCGTTGCCAAGGAAATCGAGCTGAAGGACAAGTTCGCCAACATGGGCGCCCAGATGGTCAAGGAAGTCGCTTCCAAGACCTCCGACGTGGCCGGTGACGGTACCACCACTGCCACCGTGCTGGCCCAGTCCATCGTCCGCGAAGGCATGAAGTTCGTCGCCGCCGGCATGAACCCGATGGACCTGAAGCGCGGCATCGACAAAGCTGTCGCCGCCACCCTGGACCAGCTGAAGTCCATTTCCAAGCCCTGCACCACCTCCAAGGAAATCGCCCAGGTCGGCTCCATTTCCGCCAACTCCGATGCCAACATCGGCGAGATCATCGCCAATGCCATGGAAAAGGTCGGCAAGGAAGGCGTCATCACCGTTGAAGACGGCAAGTCGCTGAACGACGAGCTCGACATCGTCGAGGGCATGCAGTTCGACCGCGGCTACCTGTCGCCGTACTTCATCAACAACCCGGACAAGCAAGTTGCCGTCCTCGAGAGCCCGTTCGTGCTGCTGTGCGACAAGAAGATCTCGAACATCCGCGACC
>JBLNBI010000334.1:0-7176 GCA_050259815.1 Actinomycetota bacterium
ACCTCCCCGACCCTGTACGACATCTTCCGGGAGGAAGCCCGCGGGCACATGAATACCCTGGCCGCCAGCTTCGGTGATCTGGAGCTCCAACCGACGGCGCCCACCACCTTCGAAATGACCCGGGCCGCCCATACCCTGGGGGGGATCGCCGCCACCGTCGGCCTCACCCCGATCAACAAGGTGGCCATCGCCCTGGAGCACTCCCTCCTGCGCCGCGACCACTGCCCGCGGCCGGACAGCATCGAGGGCCTGGAAACCGTCCGCCAGGCCATTATCGGCCTGGAAGACATGTTCGCCGCCCTGGCCGAGCAGCGCAGCCCCGAGCCCCAACCGGCCCTGGTGGAGGCACTGGAAGAGATTTACCAGATTCCCACCCCGGCACCGGTAGAGGAAGTCCCGGTTTCCGAGCCCGCCGAGGCAGCCCCTGCCGCCGAAGAAGAGGCCGAAGCAGAACTGACCCTGCCGCCGCCGGCGCCGGCCGTCCCTCTGCTCAAGGACGAGCTGGACGAACAACTGCTGCCCATCTTCCTGGAAGAAGCCCAGGACATCATGAGGGGCTTCAGCGAACAGCTGCGCGCCTGGCGCGCCGCCCCCGAAGATTCGGCCCCGCCCCGCGCCCTGGCCCGCCTCCTGCACACCTTCAAGGGCAGCGCCCGCATGGCCGGCGCCATGAATCTGGGCGAGGCCACCCACGTCCTGGAAGCTCGGGTCGAGGAACTCCTGCGGTCCGGTACGGCGAACCTGGCCCAGGTCGAGGAGATCGAAAGCGGCTGCGACACCCTAGTCCAGCTGGCGGAACACCTCCAGGACGGCGGAGCGCCTGCCGAGGAGGCCGCCCCGGTAATTACGGCCGTCCCGGCAATCGAATCCGTTCCGGACATTAACGGGACAACCGAGGCTGCTGCTCCGGCGCCCACTCCCGTCGCCCCGGCACCCGCGGCAATCGCTGTCACCGCTGAAGCCGAACCCGAAGGCGGCGCCCAGAAGGCCACCCTGCGGGTCCGCGCCGACCTGCTCGACCGTCTGGTCAACGAGGCCGGCGAGCTGTCCATTGCCCGCGCCCGGATCGAAGGCGAAATGCGGGGACTCAAGTCTTCTCTGCTGGAACTGACCGTAAAAGTCATCCGCCTGCGCCTCCAATTGCGGGAAATCGAAATCCAGGCCGAAACCCAGATGCAGGCCAACGTCGCCCAGACGGCGGCGGACAAGGGCTTCGATCCCCTGGAGCTGGACCGTTTCACCCGCTTCCAGGAACTCACCCGCTTCATGGCCGAGTCGGTGAACGACGTGGCCACCCTGCAGCAGAACCTGCTCAAGAACCTGGACGACGCCAACGCCGCCATCCTCGCCCAGGCCCGCCTCAACCGGAGCCTGCAGCAGCAGCTCATGGGCGTGCGCATGGTGCCCTTCGACAGCCAGAACGAGCGTCTCTACCGTATCGTCCGCCAGACCGCCAAGGAAGTGGGCAAGCGCGCCAACCTGGAAATCCGGGGCGGCCAGGTGGAAATCGACCGCTCGGTGCTGGACAAGATGCTGGCCCCCCTGGAGCACATGCTCCGCAACGCCATCACCCACGGTATCGAAGACCGGGACGAGCGGGTTGCCAAGGGCAAGTCCGAAATCGGCGAGGTCACGGTCTCCCTCCAGCAGGAAGGCAACGAAATCATCCTGTCCATGGCCGACGACGGTTCCGGCCTGGACCCCGCCCGCATCCGCGCCCGCGCCGAGGCCATGGGGCTCCTGGCCCCCGGCGAGGAGGCGGACGATACGCGCATTTTCGACTTCATCTTCCACCCCGGCTTCTCCACCGCCGCCCAGGTCACCCAGGTGGCCGGCCGGGGCGTCGGCATGGACGTGGTGCGGACCGAAGTCGCCAGCCTGGGCGGCCGGATCGAAATCCTGTCCACACCGGGCAAGGGAACCACGTTCCGCCTCTACCTGCCGCTCACCCTGGCGGTGACCCAGACCCTGCTCGTCCGGGTCGGCACCAGCCTCTACGCCATCCCTTCCACCATGATCGAGCAGGTCCAGGAACTGAAGGAAAAGGTCCTGCACGTCTATCAGGAGAAGGGCGAAGTCGAGTGGATGGGCCATCGCTATCCCATCCACTTCCTGCCCAAGCTCCTGGGCGACACGGAGGCGCTGCCGGAAACCCGCCGGCTCTACTGGGTCCTGCTACTCCGTTCCGGTAGCCAGCGGGTGGCCGTCCAGGTGGACGAACTCCAGGGCAACCAGGAAGTCGTGGTCAAGAACATCGGGCCCCAACTGGCCCGGGTGGTGGGCATCGCCGGCGCCACCGTCCTCGGCGACGGCCAGGTGGTGCTCATCCTGAACCCGGTCGCCCTGGCCAGCCGTACCACCCAGGTTAGCGTCACCCGGGTCGCCCCGGCCCAGACGGCCCAGATTCCCGCGGCCCCCGCCGCCACCCTGCCCACCGTCATGGTGGTGGACGACTCCCTGACCGTGCGCAAGATCACCGGACGCCTCCTTTCCCGCGAAGGCTATCAGGTGGTTACGGCCAAGGACGGTGTCGATGCCCTGGAGCAACTCCTGGAAGTCAGGCCAGACGTGGTCCTCTCCGACGTGGAGATGCCGCGTATGGACGGCTTCGACCTGCTGCGCAATATCCGCGCCGATGACCGCCTCAAGGATCTGCCGGTGATCATGATCACCTCCCGGACCGCCGACAAGCACCGCAACTACGCCATCGAACTGGGCGCCAACGACTACCTCGGCAAGCCCTACGACGAGGACAAGCTGCTGCGCCTGATCGACGGCTTCGTGAAGGCCCGGCGGGCTACCTGACCCGCCCGTAGCGCGCCAGGGTCCGCTGGCGCGCAGTCTCGTGGTCGACCAAGGGGGCCGGGTAATCCCGGCCCACCGTTACTCCGCAGGCCGCCTGTTCCCCTAATCCCATGCGCCAAGGCGCGTGGATAAACTTGTCCGGAACCGAAGCCAGTTCCGGCACGTAACGCCGGATGAAGCGGCCCTGGGGGTCGAATTTCTCCGACTGGGTCACCGGATTGAATATCCGGAACCAGGGCTGGCCGTCGCAGCCGGTGGAGGACGCCCACTGCCAGCCGCCGTTGTTGGCGGCCAGGTCGAAGTCGTTCAGCTGCCGGGCGAAATAGGCCTCCCCCAGGCGCCAGTCGATGCCCAGATCCTTGATCAGGAAAGACGCCGCCACCATGCGCAGGCGGTTGTGCATGTAGCCGCTGTGGTTGAGCTGGCGCATGGCCGCGTCCACCAGGGGATAGCCGGTTCGCCCCTCGCACCAGGCCGCCAAGCCTTCCGGCCAGTCGTCCCAGGACAGCCCCTCGTACTGCTGCTTGAAGGGGCCGCCGACCACATGGGGGAAGCGGTCCAGGATCATGAAATAGAAGTCTCGCCAGATCAGCTCGCTCAGCCAGGTCGCGGCCCCCGCATTTCCCGCCTCGGCCGCCCGCCAGGCATGCTCGGCCAACTCCCGGATGGACAGGGTGCCGAAGCGCAGATGCACGGAGAGGTAGGAAACCCCCTTCACCGCCGGATAGTCCCGGGCCTCGGCGTAGCGGTCCAGGCGCTCCTGGAAATCCAGCCATCCTGCTCGAGCGCCGGATATTCCGGGACGGATGCCGATTTCTTCCAGGTCGGTGGACTCGAAGCCGATCTCTTCCAGACCGGGCACACCCTGCCTGACCAAGGGCGGAGCGAGGGCGCCGTCGCTGTCCCGGGGGCGGATGCCCTGCTGGGCAAAACGTTTCAGCCACGCATTCTTGTAGGGAGTGAAGACCGTGTAGGGCTTGCCGGACTGGGTCAGCACCTCGTCGCCGTCGAAAATCGCCTGGTCCTTTAAGAGAAAAAACGAAATTCCGCCCTCTCCCAACTCGCGGGCCACCGCCCCATCCCTGCCCTTCGCCGAGGGCTCGTAGTCCCGGTTGGCGAAAACCGCCTCTACCTCCAGTTCCCGGGCAAGGCGGGGAATTTCCTCCCTGGCCCGGCCGGTCCGGACGATCAGTCCGCCGCCCCGCCGGGCCAGGGCGCCGTCCAATTCCACCAGGCTTTCCCGTATGAAATGCACCCGCCGATCGCGGGCCGAAGGCAACGCATCAAGGATTTCACGGTCGAAAACGAACGCGCAAAACACCTGTTCCGATTGCTCCAGGGCCGCCGCCAGGGCAGCATGGTCGTAGTCGCGCAGGTCGCGCCGGAACCAGACAAGGGATTTATTGAAGGTCATGGTTGGTTTGTCTCTCCCCGCCGATTAAAATCTCGTCCATGGATGCCGTCAATCTGACCGACAACTTCCTCATCGCCATGCCGACGATGACCGACCCGTATTTCGCCCAGTCCCTCGTGTATGTCTGCGAGCACAACGAAAACGGCGCCTTGGGCATCATCGTCAATCGCCCCATCGACATGAACCTGGCGAGCCTGTTCGAGAAGATCGAGCTGCCCCTGGAGCATAAGGAACTCTCCGAACTGCCGGTCTATTTCGGCGGCCCCGTCCAGCTTGACCGGGGCTTCGTGCTCCACCGGCCGGTCGGCCAATGGCAATCCACCCTCGCGGTCAATGGCAACGTCGGCCTCACCAGCTCCCGGGACATCCTGGTGGCGGTGGGGGAATCCGGCGATCCGGCCGAGTTCATCATCACCCTCGGCTACGCCGGCTGGGGTGCCGGCCAGCTCGAAGAAGAACTGGCCCAGAACGCCTGGCTCACCGTCCCCGCCCGGCCCGACATCCTGTTCGAGATGCCCCCCGAGGAGCGCCTGCCGGCCGCCATGATGAAGCTGGGGGTCAGCTTCAGCCAGCTTTCCGATACCGCGGGCCACGCCTGACTCGATGGGCACGGTCCTGGCCCTCGATTTCGGCGAGAAGCGCATCGGCGTCGCCGTCGGAGAAACCGAACTGGGCAACGCCCACCCCATCGCCGTCCTCCGCGTCCAGTCCAAGGAAGAGCGCTACGCCGCCATCGGCAAACTGATCGCCGAATGGCAGCCCAAGGAACTGGTGGTGGGACTGCCCACCCACGCCGACGGCACCCCCCACGACATGACCGCCCGCTGCAGGAACTTCGCCGAGCGCCTGGAGCGGCACTTTCAGCTTCCCACCCACCTCGTCGACGAGCGGCTGACGTCCCTGGACGCCGAAGCCCGGCTCCGGGAGACCGGCCGCAACGCCAAGGCCGCCAAGCCCCTCCTCGATGCCGTGGCCGCCCAACTCATTCTCCAAACTTGGTTCGACACCCGCCATGCCCAATCTGCCTAATCCCCTGCCCGACGCCGAGGCCCAGTGCCGGCAACTGGCCGACCGCCTCCATCCGGAGCTCGCCAAGAATCCCGCCCTGGTAGGCATCCACAGCGGCGGCGCCTGGATCGCCGAGCGTCTGAAGGAACTCCTTGGCCTCTCCGAGGACATCGGCCTGATCGACGTCTCCTTCTACCGGGACGATTTCGCCGAGAAGGGCCTGCATCCCCAGGTGCGCCCCACCGCCATCCCCTTCGACGTGGAAGGCCGGCACCTTATCCTGGTGGACGACGTGCTCTACACGGGCCGCACCACCCGCGCCGCTCTGAACGAACTTTTCGACTACGGCCGTCCGGCCTCGGTCCAGTTGGTCGTCCTCGCCGACCGGGGCGAGCGGGAGTTGCCCATCGCCGCCCAGTACTGCATCTGGGACGTGAAGCTGGCCGAAGGCGAGTGCCTGACCCTGACCCGCAACGAAGAAGGCCGCCTGGCCTGGAGGCTGGAAAATGTATAACCCCCAGCTCAACAAGAACGGCGAACTGACCCATCTGCTGTCCACCGAGGGCCTGCCCCGGGACGTGATCACCCACATCCTGGACACCGCCGCCTCCTTCATGGAGGTGTCCGAACGGGAAGTGAAGAAGGTGCCCCTGCTGCGCGGCAAGAGCGTCTTCAACCTGTTCTTCGAGAACTCCACCCGCACCCGCACCACCTTCGAGATCGCTGCCAAGCGCCTGTCCGCCGACGTCATCAACCTGGACATCGGCCGCTCTTCCACGGCCAAGGGCGAGACCCTGCTGGATACCATCGACAACCTGTGCGCCATGCATGCCAACCTGTTCGTGGTCCGGCATGCCTCCAGCGGCGCCCCCTACCTGATCGCCGAGCACCTCGCCCGGGTCGGCCGGGACGACATCCACGTGGTCAATGCCGGCGATGGGCGCCATGCCCACCCGACCCAGGGCCTCCTGGACATGTACACCATCCGGCACTACAAGAAGGACTTCACCCAGCTGCGGGTGGCCATCGTCGGCGATATCCTCCACTCCCGGGTGGCCCGCTCCGACATCCACGCCCTCACCACCCTGGGGGTGCCGGAAGTCCGCGCCGTCGGGCCGCAAACCCTGCTCCCCAGCCATCTGGACAAGCTGGGCGTCCATGTCTTCCACGACATGGCCGAGGGCCTCAAGGACTGCGACGTGGTCATCATGCTGCGCCTCCAGAACGAGCGCATGACCGGCGCCCTGCTCCCCTCCGCCGGCGAGTACTTCCGCCATTACGGCCTCACCCCCCAGAAGCTGGCCCAGGCCAAGCCGGACGCCATCGTGCTCCACCCGGGCCCCATGAACCGCGGCGTGGAAATCCACTCCGCCGTGGCCGACGGCCCCCAGGCCGTCATCCTGCCCCAGGTCACCTTCGGCATCGCGGTCCGCATGGCCGTCATGAGCATCGTTGCAGGGAACTGAAAACATGAAAATCGCCATCCGTAACGGCCGCCTCATCGATCCCAAGCACGGCCTCGACCAGAACACCGACCTGTTCATCGCCGACGGCAAGGTGGCCGGCATCGGCCAGACTCCGGCCGGCTTCACCGCCGACCGTACCATCGATGCCACCGGGCGCGTCGTCTGCCCCGGCCTGGTGGACCTGGGCGCCCGCCTCAACAGCATCGAAGCCGAGCTGGCCGCCGCCGTGGCCGGCGGCGTCACCTCCGTGGTCGTCCCGCCGGACGCCGACCCTCCCCTGGACGAGCCCGAACTGGCCGACCGCCTGGTCCACCGGGCCGAGGAAATCGGCCGCGCCCGGGTCCTGCCCCTGGGCGCCCTCACCGTCGGCCTCAACGGCGAACGCCTGGCCGAACTGGCCGGCCTCGCCAAGGCGGGCTGCGTCGCTTTCTCCCAGGCCAAGCGCCCGGTCATTGACACCGAAGCCCTGCTGCGCGCCCTGGA
>JBLNBI010000335.1:0-3152 GCA_050259815.1 Actinomycetota bacterium
GCCGAGAGCCGCTGGGCGCTGTCGATCTCCCGCAGGGTGCCGATGGCGCCGGTGCGCCAGGCCCGGGCGGCGGCATAGACGGCCCGGTAATACTGGTCCGGGTCGTAGGTGACCAGGAGCAGGTCCACGCCGGCATCCAGGGCACCGATGGCCGCCCGGTCGATGCCATCGGCGTAGACGGCGCCCATGTTGAGGTCGTCGGTCATGAGAAGGCCCTGGTAGCCCCACTGCTCCCGCAGCAGCCCCTGGACTACCGCCTTGGAAACGGAGGCGGGGTGCTTGGGGTCGATGGCCGGCAGGGTGACGTGGCCGAGCATCATGGCGGCGCCGGTGCGGGCCGTTACCTCCCGGAAGGGCTGCCAGTCCGCGGCCAGTTCGGCGGGGGAGGCGTCCAGCCGGGACTTCACCAGGTGGGTGTCCCCTTTCACCCGGCCGAGGCCGGGGAAGTGCTTCACCGTCGGCTGCACTCCTGACTTGGCCAGGCCGCCGCTGTAGGCCGTCGCCACGGCGCTGACCACCCGGGGATCGGCGGAAATGGCCCGGTCGCCGATGCGGGTGTGGAGGTCGGGCCAGTTGCCGTTGGCCCGGGGCTTCAGGTCCACCACTGGCGACAGGTTCATATTGACCCCCAGGCCGGCCAGGGCCTTGCCCTGACGTTCCCCGTAGCGGCGGGCGCGGCTGGGCAGGGTTTCCGCCGGGCCGGCCTGGGCCAGGCTGGAGAGGGGCGGCTGGGCTTCCACCAGGGGCGAGAGGTGGGAAACCGAGCCGCCCTCCTGGTCAGCGGCCACAAAAAGGGGCGGCAACCCCGCTTGGCGCCGGGCTTCCTGCAAGGCGTCGATGCGGCGGCGCAACTCCTCGGCGGACGCGCCCTTCAGGTTGGCTCGGCTCAGGTAGATGCCGCCGATGAGGCCCTTCTCGGCCAGGGTTTGGACGCTGTCGAAATCCCGGAAACCCACCACGAAATGGGCGCCGATCCGTTGCATGGGCGGGGTGGCGGCCAGGACTTCGTGCTTCTGCCACAGGAACCACGCCTGGTTGCCGATGGCGACGGCCAGGACGGCCGCCAGGGCCACTTGCCGCAGGCGGGCTTCCGGCCCCTGGCCCCTTCGGGCCAGCCACAGGCCGAGGCAGGCGAAGCCCAGGACGAAGGGCATTTCCAGGTCCCGGAAACGGTAGAGGAGGGGATGCTTGAGATGGACCGCCACCCAGAGGAGGGCGGCGATCCCGGCCCAGCGCAGCAGCTTGATCGCCATGCCGGTCTCCTTACTCGGCTTCGGGACGGGACAGGCCGATGCCGTACCAGTCCACCTTGCGGGTGGTGAGCATGATGGCGCCCAGGGCCAGGAAGAGGAGCAGGCTGCCCATGAGGAGGGCGTTGTCCTCGGACTTGAGGACCCCGTAGAGCACGCCGTAGAGGCCGGTGAACCCCGCGCCGAAGGCCAGGGCCGGCCGCACGCCGCCGAGGACGCCGGAGAGATAGGCGGTGATCAGCCCGATGCAGCCCGCCGCCGAAGCCAGGTAGGCCCAGACGAAGGCGACATGCTCCGAGAGGGCGATAAGGAGCAGGAAGAACATGGAAAGCGCCAGGCCCACCAGCAGGTACTGCATGAAGTGCATGGGCCGCCGGCGCAGGATTTCCCCCAGGAAGAAGGCTGCGAAGGTGAGGACGATGAACAGGCTGCCGTACTTCACCGCCCGTTCGGATTGCAGGTAGATATTCACCGGTTCCATGAAGGCGATTTCCAGCACCTCGCCGCTGCTGTTATTGGCCAGGAGGGCGTGGTCAAAATTGCGGGCGAGGTGGGAGATTTCCCACTGGGCCTCGAAGCCGTTCGCCGACACGTTCCGGGTGCGGGGCAGGAAGCGGCCCTGGAAACTGGGGTGCCGCCAGTCGGAGGTCAGGGTGACGGTGTTGGCCTCGGCGGTCGGCGCGATGGCCAGGCGCTCGGTGCCGGTGAGGTTGAGGGGGAAGGAAAAGTCGAAGCGGCTCGGGGAGACGAGATCCAGCTTGCCCAGGGGAATGGACACCTGCTGCCCCACCAGGCCCGGATTGCCGCCGGCCTTGAACTGGTGCTTGGCGCCGTTCACCAGCACGTCCGGGTCGTTATCCATGCCCCGCAGGTCCGAGAGCCCCAGGAGCAGGTCGGCGTGGGCCTCCAGGATGTCCGCCCGCTGGTCCAGGCCCAGGTGGGCCGGGACGGGGATGTTGCCGGAGAGGATCAGGTTGAGGTGGAAGAGCCGGGCCTTGTAGATGCCCCGGCTGCGGGATTCCACCGTTGATTGGCCCTTGATGTCCAGGCGGGCCGCCGGCAGGAAGAGCACCCGCTCCACCTGCTTGCGGACGGTGTTTTCCCGGTCGGTGATGGCGTCCTTGGTGGTTTCCGGGGGCAGCAATTCCCGATAGCGGACGGCCAGCACCGGGCCCACCAGGGTCTGGGGCCCGGCGGCGGTCTGGGCGATGTTGTTCTGGACTTCCGCCTGGCGCAGGCTGCGCCCGGTGATCTGGCCCTGGATGAGGGCCAGGGGCACCATCAGCAGCAGGGTCAGGATGCCGATGGCGGCGAGCTTGAAAATGAGTTTCCGGTCCATGATTGGCTCCCTTCTTGATTGGATGAAGGGAGCGTAGCGGGGGCCGGTGAGGTGACTAGGAACCTGTGGTGAAGCCTGTGTGAAGCGGAAGTGAAGGCTCCGGTCAGCGGCCGGCGACGGCCTGCTTCGCGGCGGCGACCCACTGCTGTTCGTCCTCAACGGAAGAAGCGAAGCGCTTGGCGTGGCGGAGCACTTCATCAAAGGCCTGGCTGGCGGCCTCCTGCTGGCCGAGACGCAGGAGCATGGCCCCATACCGGTAACGGGCTTCGAGCCCCACGAATTCCGGCAGGAGGCTACGGTAGGCGGCCAGGGCCTGGTCGGTCAGCCCCCGGCCTTCGAGGATGCGGGCCTCCAGCAGCCGGACATCCTGGGGGCGGGTCTTGGGAGCGGCGGACTTCAGCCGATCGAGGGTGGAAGCGGCCTTGTCCCAGTTGCCGGCCTCGACGCTGGCCCGGGCCAGGCCGAAGAGCAGGGTGCCGTCGGTGCTGAAGGCGCCGTTGAGGCAGCTCTCGTACAGGCCCATGGCTTCCTCATGCATCTGGTGCTCCATGCATTCCTCGGCC
>JBLNBI010000336.1:0-3074 GCA_050259815.1 Actinomycetota bacterium
GGCGGATGCCGTCCAGGCTCGCTTGCAGGCGGCGCAGGTGTTCGCCCAGGCGGAAAGGCCGGTGGGAATAGACAGGGACCGAAGGCAATCTTGCGGGGACGACCGTCGAGACCGGGCCGGGCGATTCCCGGCGGGGCCAGGTGGACCTGCAGGCGGATGTCGCCCTCGAAGGTGTCCTTCAGCTTGTCCATGAAGTCGGGCCGGGTGTAGAGGCGTGCGACCTCGTACTCGTCCTTGATGGCCAGGAGCTTGCCGTAATTGGCGGCGACAGCGGCGGTGAGGTCCTCGTCGCCGACGGTCCGCACCGTTTCCACCAGACGGCGATAGCGGTCGGCGAGCTTGCGGTCCTGGTAGGCGGTGAGGTGCTCGGCGTGGCGGGCGATCAGCTTGTCCAGGCTGGGCTTTTCCTCCACCGCCGGCAGTTCCCGGACGCCGGCCAGGGCGAGGACAGTTTCCGGCGTGGCCGCCATGCGCCGGCCCCAGGCGAAGGCTGCCAGGTTGGCCTGGACCGCCGCGCCGTTCAGCTCGATGGCCCGCTCCAGGGCGATGCGGGAAACCGGCACCAGCCCCTTCTGCCAGGCGAAACCGAGGAGCAGCATGTTGGTGTAGAGGGCGTCCCCCATGAGCGCGGTGGCCAGGTGCTGGGCGTCCAGGAAGTCGGCGTTTCCCTTGCCCACCGTGTCGGCGATGGCCTTCTGCATGCGGTTCAGGGGGAATTCCCAATCGGGATTGCGGGTGAAATCCGCGGTCGGGGTCTCGGTGCAGCCGACCATCGCCCGGGTGCGGCCTTCCAGCATTTTGGACAGGGCCTCGTTGCCCGCCGTGACCACAAGGTCACCGCCGAGGACGGCATGGGCCTCGCCGGTGGCGATGCGGGCGGCGTGGATGTCCTCCTGGCGGTCGGCAATGCGCAGGTGGGAGAAGACGGCGCCGAATTTCTGGGCCAGTCCCGTCATGTCCAGGGTCGAGACGCCCTTGCCGTCCAGGTGGGCGGCCATGCCGATCAGCGCCCCCAGGGTGATGACCCCCATGCCGCCGACGCCGGTGACCAGCAAATTCCACGGCACGGCGGTGGCGGGCAGGGCCGGCTCGGGCAGAGGCGGCAGGTTGGCGTCGGAGATATCCAGGGCCTTGCCGTGGCGCAGCTTGCCGCCTTCCACGGTGACGAAGCTGGGGCAGAAGCCTTTCAGGCAGGAGAAGTCCTGGTTGCAGGCCGACTGGTCGATCTGGCGCTTCCTGCCGAAGGGCGTCTCCACCGGCACCACCGCCAGGCAATTGGACTGCACGGAGCAGTCGCCGCAGCCTTCGCATACCGCCTCGTTGATGAACACCCGGGTGCCGACCGCCGGCATTTTGCCCCGCTTGCGGCGGCGTCGGGCTTCGGTGGCGCACACCTGGTCGTAGATCAGGGCGGAGACGCCGGGATATTCCCGCAACTCCCGCTGCACCGCGTCCAGCTCATCCCGGTGGCGTACCGGCACGTTGGGGGCCAGGTCGGTGATCTGAGCGTATTTCTCGGGATGGTCGGTGACCACCACCATCTTCTCCACCCCTTCCGCCGACAGCTGGCGGGTGATCTGGGATACCGACAGCTGGCCGTCCACCGGCTGGCCGCCGGTCATGGCGACGGCGTCGTTGTAGAGGATCTTGTAGGTGATGGGCACCTTGGCGGCCAGGGCCTGGCGGATGGCCAGCAGGCCGGAATGGAAATAGGTGCCGTCCCCCAGGTTGGCGAAGATGTGCTTCTCTTCCGTGAAGGGCGCCTGGCCGACCCAGGGCACGCCTTCGCCACCCATGTGGGTGAAGGTGGCCGTGCTGCGGTTCATCCAGGTGACCATGTAATGGCAGCCGATGCCGGCCACCGCCCGGGAGCCCTCGGGCACCCGGGTCGAGGTGTTGTGGGGGCAGCCGGAGCAGAAATGGGGCTTCCTTTCCGCCTGGACCAGGGGCGTCATCCCTGCCAGTTGCTTGGACTGGATGAGCTTGAGCCTTGCCTCGATGGTCGGCGAAGTAAAAAAGCGGCCGATGCGCTGGGCGATGACCTTGGCGATGGTGGCCACCGGCAGCTCCCCGGTGGCGGGCAGGAGCCAGTCGCCGTGGGGCAGGGACCATTCCCCCTTCTCGTCGAACTTGCCGATCACCCGGGGGCGCACGTCCTCCCGCCAGTTGTAGAGCTCCTCCTTGAGTTGGTATTCCAGGAGCTGGCGCTTTTCCTCCACCACCAGGATTTCCTCCAGCCCTTCGGCGAAGCGGCGCACCCCGTCCGCCTCCAGGGGCCAGACCATGCCCACCTTGTAGAGCCGGATGCCGATCTCGGCGGCCAGCCGATCATCGATGCCCAGCTCGTCGAAGGCCTGGCGCACGTCCAGGTAGGACTTGCCGGCGCAGATGATGCCGAGCCGGGGATTGGGGGAGTCGATGACCACCCGGTTGAGGCGGTTCCGGCGGGCGTAGGCCAGGGCGGCGTAGAGCCGGTAATTCAGCAGCCGGGCTTCCTGGACCAGGGGCGGGTCGGGCCAGCGGATGTTGAGGCCATCGGGGGGAAGCTCAAAGTCCTCGGGCAGGGCGATATCGAGGCCAATGGGGTCGAGGTTCACCGAGGCGGCGGTCTCCACCGTGTCGGCCAGGGCCTTGAAGGCTACCCAGCAGCCGGAATAGCGGCTCATGGCCCAGCCGTGCAGGCCGTAGTCCAGGTATTCCTGGACATTGGCCGGGTAGAGCACCGGCATCAGCACCGCCTTGAACAGGTGTTCGGTCTGGTGGGGCAGGGTGGAGGACTTGGCGGCGTGGTCATCGCCGGCCACCACCAGGACACCGCCATGCTGGGCCGTGCCGGCGGCATTGGCGTGGCGGAAGACATCGCCGCAGCGATCCACCCCGGGCCCCTTGCCGTACCACATGCCGAACACGCCATCGTACTTGGCGCCGGGGAAGAGTCCCAACTGCTGGGTGCCCCAGACTGCGGTGGCGGCCAGGTCTTCATTGATGCCGGGCTGGAAGACGACGTTATGGCGGGAGAGGTGGTCCCGGGCCTTCCACAGGGCCTGGTCGAGCCCGCCCAGGGGACTGCCCCG
>JBLNBI010000337.1:0-3869 GCA_050259815.1 Actinomycetota bacterium
CATGGTGGCGGCCAGGGCCGTCGGCGCGGGATAGCTCACCGCCTTGCCCTTCAAATCCGCCGGCTTGTCGATGCCGCTGTCCCGGCGCACGAGGATGACCCCCCGGAAATTCCGGTCGTCCCCCATCTTGCCGAACACCCGGTAGCCGTAGCGCTGGCTGGCCACCGTCTGGTAGGGATTGGGCAGGGCGAAATGGAAATGGCGGTCGGCCACCTTGTGCTCGAAATCGGCGTAGTCCCGGGAAGCCTCCAGGCGCAGCCTCACCCCCGGCAAATTGCGGTTGAGATGATCGATCAAGGGCTGGTAAACCTGGAACAGCCGGTGGGGATTGTGCAAGGGGTGGACACCGAAGATCAGGGTCTGGACGCCCCCCGGCCGCGCATCGGAAAAGGCCGGCTGGTAGACCTCAGTGTTTTCGGGCTCGCAGCCTACGAGGAGGAGACAGGAGAGAAGGAGAAGAAGCTGGAATATTCGTTTCACACCGGCTCTCGCATTAGCCAGTTTTCGATCGGCGGAAGCATAAACCAAATACCACCTTGGTCATACAGCACATGGGGGTAAAACCTCGACCGCACTGACACCCGTGCCCAACAACCGTGCATATGCCCAGAAAAGGAGCGCCATCATGCCCTGTTTTGGCCCGTAAAACCCGTGTCACCAGGGGAAATCGGAGCATTTTCACGGGTATGGTTCTTGCGCGAACAGGCCTACCCCCTTATGTCCAGGCCAACGATGAAAACCAACCTGCCTGTCACCGACGTCGAAACCCTCCTGCCCGAGGGCGACTTCATCTACTCCCGCACCGATCCGAAAGGCCTCATCGTCGAGGCCAACGACGCCTTCGCCCGCATCAGCGGCTACACCCGGGAGGAGATGATCGGCCAGCCCCACAACATCGTCCGCCATCCGGACATGCCGCCGGAGGCCTTCGCCGACCTGTGGGCGGACCTCAAGGCGGAACGCCCCTGGCGGGGGCTGGTGAAGAACCGCCGCAAGGACGGCGGCTACTACTGGGTGGTGGCCAACGCCTCCCCGGTGCGGGAAAACGGCCGGGTGGTGGGCTACCAGTCGGTACGGGCCCGACCCAGCCGGGCCGAGGTCGCCGCCGCCGAGGCCGCCTACCGGCGGCTGCGGGAAGGGGACCGCTCCATCTATGTCAGCCACGGTCGGGTGGTGAAGCGCCGCCCGGCCTGGGTCGACGCCCTCCTTTCCCTGCGGGCCCAGATGACCATCATGGGCCTCGCGGTGATCGTCGAGAGCGGCCTGTCGGTGCTGGGCAAGGCCTTCGACTCCACAGCCTTCGACACCGCCCACACCGTGGTCTCGGTATTCGGGGTGTTGTACGGCCTCTATTTCCTGGCCTTCTTCGCCCCCGGGGTGAATGACGACCTGGGCAAGCTCGCCGCCTGGCTGGACTCCGTACTGGTATCCGGCAACCTCAACGAGCGCTTCGATCTCCCCCGGCGCGATCTCATCGGACGCATCGCCCGCCGGGCCGACAAGTTCGTCACCGTGGTCCAGGCCACCGTCCAGGGCATCGCCGACGTGGCCAAGGAGGTGGACCGGGCCTCCCGGGAAGTGGGCCAAGGCGTGGATGCCGTCAAGCAGTCCGCCTCCCGGCAGAGCGAATCCACCGCCGCCGCGGCCGCCGCCGTGGAAGAAGTCACCGTCTCCATCGGCGAGGTGGCCGCCCATGCCCACAGCACCCAGGAGGCGGCCGAAGCGGCCGGCGGGCTGTCCCGGGACGGGGCCGACCTGTCCGCCCGGGCCACCGCCACCATCCTTTCCCTGGCCGACACGGTGAAATCCTCCGCTGCCCAGGTGGAAACCCTGGGGGCGCGTTCCAGCGAGGTGGGCCGCATCGTCGCCGTTATCCGGGAGATCGCCGAGCAGACCAACCTGCTGGCCCTGAACGCCGCCATCGAGGCCGCCCGGGCCGGGGAACAGGGACGGGGCTTCGCCGTGGTGGCGGACGAGGTCCGGAAGCTCGCCGAACGCACCGGCAAGGCGACCCAGGAAATCGGGGCCATGATCGCCGCCATCCAGGAGGATACCCATCGGGCCGTGGACGGCATGCGCTCCGGCGCCACCCAGGTGGAGGAAGGGGTCCATCTGGTCCAGGAAGCGGAACAGGCCCTGCGCAGCATCAACGAGCAGATGGAACGGACGGCGCAGATGGTCGATGACATCACTTCCGCCTCCCGGGAACAGCAGAACGCCATGACCGAACTGGCCCAGGACGTGGAGCAGGTGGCCTCCATGACCGAGCGCAACGTGGCGGTGGTGGTCCAGACCGAGTCCCTGGTGGGGGACCTGGCCCAGGTGGTGGATCGCATGCGGAAGTCGGTGCAGCAGTTTTCCGTCTAGGTATTCCCTACAGGTTTTCCGGTTAATATGCCGACATAAGTACAGACACGTATTTGTCGTGCATCTTCCCGCGGTTAAGTTGTATCCGGGCGAATAGCCACTTTCGCCCGGACAACGGTTTTTTCCGCGGGACACAGGGAATCCTCTTGAAGACATCTCCGGCGAAATCCACAGCACTTTTCCGGCGGGCAGCCCCCTGGCTGCTCTTCGGCGTCTGGCTGACGGCCTCCGCCGCGCAACTCTGGTCCATGGAAGTCGAATCCCTGCGCGCAGGCGTCGTCTGCACCACCACCTTTCCTTCCGACTCGAGAATTACAACATGGATACAAGACTTGCTTCGGTAGGCGGCAGCCTCGCGACTTTCCGCTCCCGTGCCGACAACCTCCTGGTCGGCACCCTCGGCTTCCATCTCCTCGTCTGCCTGATCACAGCGGCGGTCACGGATACCTGGGGAGCCGCCCTGACCATCGGCGTGCCCGCCTTTGCCGTGCCCTTCATCCTGAGCCGCAGCGCCAAAGGTGCCCTGGTGACCCGGCTGGCGGTGGCCTGCGCCGCCATGATCTTCTGCGGCCTCCTCATCCAGCAGACCAAGGGCACCATCGAAGCCCACTTCGGCATCTTCGCCCTGCTGGCTTTCCTGGTCCTCTATTGCGACTGGCGCCCCCTGATCGCGGCGGCCGGCCTGATCGCCGTCCATCACCTGGCCTTTGCCTGGCTCCAGGCCGGCGGTGCCGGGGTCTACGTCTTTCCGGAGGCCAGCGGCATCGTCCGGGTCCTGATCCATGCCGTCTACGTGGTCATCGAAACCGGGCTCCTGTGCTATATGGCCGCCGTCCTGAAAGGCATGGTGGAGGACGGCATGACCGTTTCGGAGTTCGCCAACCGGGCCGCGGAAGGCCGCCTGGACTACCCCTTCGACCAGGACCGCCTGAAGTCCCGTCCCATGCTGGCGGCCGTGGCCCACATGCAGGACGACCTGCACCGCATCATCGGCGAGGCCAGCAACACCGCCAACAGCCTGCGCGACCTGGCGACCCGGCTCACCGCCGCCTCCGACGTCATTTCCGCCAGCGCCGCCGAGCAGAGCGATTCCACGGGCGCCATGGCCAACGCCGTGGAGCAGATGACCCTGGCCATCAACCATATCGCCGACGATGCCGGAAATGCCCAGAACTTATCCCAGGATTCCCGCGATGCGGCCGGCAGCGGCAGCCAGGTGGTCAAGTCCACCATGGGCGAAATGGCGGGCATCGCCGGGGTGATCGAACAGGCGGCAGAACAGGTGGAGGACCTGGGCAGCAAGTCGGAAAAGGCCATCGCCGTGGTCAATATCATCCGGGACATCGCCGACCAGACCAACCTGCTCGCTCTCAACGCCGCCATCGAGGCGGCCCGGGCCGGCGATACCGGCCGGGGCTTCGCCGTGGTGGCCGACGAAGTCCGGAAACTGGCCGAGCGCACCTCCGCCGCCACCACCGAAATCGGCCAGATGATGGGCGACA